>CAYTUB010000105.1:0-7119 GCA_964441145.1 uncultured Acidimicrobiales bacterium | reverse complement strand
AGTTCCGTCAGCGCGTGTTGCAGCAGTGGTAGCGCCGCCGGTTGGCCGGCCATGTGCTGCACCTTCGCGCAATGCGGGGATCACTCCGGCACGCACGACGCTCGATTTGCCGGATCCGCTCGGCCCAACAACTGCGACGAATCGGCCTTGTGGACCAGCGTGACCAAGGCGAGTGACCAGCCGTTCGACCAGACGCTCGCGCCCGTGAAAGTTACTCGCGTCGTCCTCTCCAAAGGCCCGCAGACCTTGATATGGGTTGACGATGTCGCGAGTCGCTGCCTGAGCTGCATGCTCGTCGATCGCGGCGAGCAGCCGGTCAACGAAGATGGTGAACTTCGTTGAATCGGTCGTCGTCGTGTCTTGGTCCAGAAGGGCTGAGAGATTGCTATCGATCGTGAACGGCTCGCCGTTGGCATCGATGGTGTTGCGTAGAACGAGCTCGCTCAGCTCCACAAACTGGCGCTGGTCGGCGCGCAGCGCTGCGTGGTCCTCAGCTCCGAGGGCCAGCTGAGACGACGGCCCGAAGCTACTGAGGTAGGCGTTGCGGTCAGAGTCGATCATCACCGCATCGGCGGTCACGTTGCCGTGTGCGATGTTGCGGCGGTGCGCGGAGACGATGGCTCCACTGATCTGCGCCAGAATGCCAACGGCCTCATCGACCGTCAGTGGCGAGGTATCGACCGAGGCTTGCAAGGTCCCATGCTCGAAATGACGCGTGACGAGGAATGCCGAGTCTGGTTCTCTCCAGAAATCGAAGATCGGAACGATTTGTGGGTTTTCGATCTGCGAGATGATCTGCGCCTCTGCCTCGAATCGGCGGATGAACTCGGCGTCGTTCGCAAACTCGGCACCGATCACCTCGATATCGACCTCGCGGCCCACCGCTGGTTGGTAGGCGCGGTACACGTCGCCAACGGGTGAGGCCCGGACGAGCTCTCGAAGTTCGTACCCGCGTATAGACAGCGCCGATGAATCGGATTGCGCTCCCACACGACTACCGGGAAGCGGAGCCACATCATCGAGCAAAATCTGCTCCTCGAGCTGTACGAGCTCGGGCGAGGGTTCAAGGCCTTGCTCTTCAATAAGCCGGTTCTTCGTTTCCGAAAAGACGCGAAGCGCTTCGGCCTGACGTCCCGAAAGATGGAGCGCCCGCATGAGCTGGCCTGCGAGTCGTTGGCGATTCGGGTGCTCGCGAACCAAACCCTCGAGCGATGCCACGAGGTCGCGGGAGTGGCCGAGGGCGAGTTCCGCGTCGAAGCGGTCCTCCACGGCCTCGAGACGCATCGTCTCCAGCGTGGCGATCTCACCACGTGCGAAGTCGTCGTAGGTGAACGGCTCGTACGCACGGCCACTCCACAAACCCAGAGCCTCAGCGAGTACCTCAGCCGATTGGGCGGGATCGGTCTGGAGGAGCTCGCGACCCTGTCGAGCCAAGGCCACGAACCGGTTTCCATCGATTGCGTCGTCATCGACGACGAGTCGGTATCCGGGAACCTGGGTCAACAGGATCGTTCCTTCGGTACGTTTCTCGCGGTCGGGGTCGAGGGCGGTTCGCAAACGCGACACAACCACCCAAAGGGCGTTCTGTGGGTCACTGGTAGTCTCGTCGCCCCACAGCTCGTCGATGATGCGGTCGGTGGAGACCACTTCGTTGGCGTGGAGCAAGAGGAGCGCTAGCAGCATCCTCGGTCGACGGCTGAGCTTCACCCATTCGTCACCACGCCGGGCGCCGATCGGCCCCAGCACTCGATATTCCACGCGCTCACCCCCGCTTGCGATCGCTCGTGTCACGCTACGCCCTCCTGTGTTCGATGTCGAATGCCCACACGATGTCCGCCGTGACTTTCAAGGCACTTACAGTCCGGGGACTGCGCCGCAATTGCAGAAAGGTAGTCATCGCGGGTCACGCCACATCGCGGTAACAACCGGAGCACCGTTGGGCAGCGGAACCTGTCCGCGGGATACGAAGCCGAATCGCGCGTACCAAGCATCGTTCGCTGGGTTCGTGCTTTCGAGGTACGCGGAGACACCACGCTCATCGCACCGTTCGATCATCGACACCAAAAGAGCCGAACCATGCCCTTTGCCCTTGTGCGTATCGCGAGTACCGATGAACGCAAGATGCACATGCGGTTCAGGCGGGTGCACCTTCTCTGCGGAGAGCAGCACCCGCACCGCTCTCGGCAGGGAGAGCCCGAAGGCCCGAATGGTGGCCGGGAGCGAACGAACAAGCTCGATCGGTGGTGTTTGCCAGTCGTCGATGTGGTGCCAGAGGGCAACGGCATTGCCATCGTCGGTTCGGTACACAAGGTGGGTTTCCTTGCGAAGCTGAGTGGCGATGCTCTCATTGAAGAGGTGCCGTAACCGCTGCTCGTTGTTCCATCGAGACCCAAGGATGTAGCGAAAGACTGGATCGTCAGCAAACGCATTTGCTAGGACGCATGCCGCTGCATCTCGTTCTTCGATTGTGATTGAGTGGACCTGAGTATTCATGGTCCAGTTCTACGATTCGGGACTTTCAGCCGTCTTACAGGTACGACCAACTACTGAGAACGACAAAGGCCGGGTCGTCGCGTCACGCGACAACCCGGCCTAATTGTTCTCAACGTACTGAGTTCACAGCGACAACGGTCTCTACCTCATCTGAGGAGTCTCGGCTATCGCAAACTCATGCGGTCTAGTCACACACGGAGGAGTCAGGTGCGCTGACGTCGCAGTGGTTCCCTCGTACGTCGAGAATGCTTTCGCTCACCAGCAGCACATCAACCGGTCCCGCGGCCGTGGAGTTACCCACCGCGCGATTGGCGATGACCGACACGTTGGTCGTCGGGCTCAACGAGCCATCGAAGTTCGGAAAGTCGTTCACGAAGATGCCGCCGACGGTTATCGTCTCCTCAGTCGTCGTGTTGTTGTCGGTCGTGTTCGCCTTGATCACGACGTTGTCAACACCGCCGATAGCAATGCCGCTTGCACCGACCACGCCCTCACCGAAGGGACATGTCTTGTTGTTGTTGTTCGCTGTGTTTGCGATGATTCGGGCGTCATCACCAGGAAACTCCGGCCGGCCGGTGCCAAAACCGCCATCGTTGCCGTCGACAACTGAAATACCGAGGCAGTTCTCCATGGCAATGTTGCGTCGGATGACGGTCTCGGTCACGTCGTTGACGGTGATGCCGCTGAACGTGCTGTCGTTTGTCCAGTTGCGGACGATCCGTGCGTTGGCCCCAGCGTTGACGTTAATGCCGCTACAACCCGACCCATCCACATCATTGCGTCGGATGTTGATCCCGTCGGCGAAGATCACGAAGATTCCATCGCAAGTCGCGTTGTTCACCGTGTTTCGCAAAATGCGCACATCGTTCACGAACACCGTGGCGATGGCGTCACCGGGAGCATCTTCGAGGGTGAATCCCGTGATGGTGAAGCCATCGAGGTGCTCGTCGGGCTCCGCCGGTCCTCCATCGGTGTCGGGGGTGACGCAGATTAGATGGATCGGTACTGACGGGTCGGGGGCACATGCGGAGCCCGTACCGGTCTCGGCGGGGCGAAGCGTCGCATCTTCGCCATACAGCCAGATGCCGTCCTTTTGGATCACAAGATTCTCTACGTGATCACCGCGAACGATGATTCTGGTTCCGGGCGCGGCAGCATCGATCGCCGCCTGGATCGATTCGCCTTCTTCAACAACAACCCGTGCGTCCTGCGCTCCGATCGTTGGAGTGCTGAATCCCAGCACTGCAGCGATCAGCGCTAAGACAAGCGTGAAGACGCCATAGCGGCGCCTCGTACTCTTTCTGCCCGCCGGGATCCGGTCGGTCTCGTGTTCGTGTTCCTTCATGATTCTCTCCCTTTCGAGATGTGGTTCTCACCGAGCAGGCTTCCCGCGGCGACTTACAGGCCACTTACACGCCATCAGGCGATGGACCGAAGCAGGCCGCTGCAGCCGCTCCCGCATGAAAAACCGGTACTTCGAGGGCTGTAAGTACATCGAAAGTCGACGCCACGAAGGTTGCGGGCAATCAACCAGAAAAGGACGTGCAACATGCATGCAGAAACCGCAACGGAAACGTGGCATCACCTAGACGGGCAACGCAAACGACAACGCCGACGGATGCATCTAACGGCGATCATGGGTGTGCTCTCGATGATCGCCGTACTGGCCAATCCAGTAGGGGCGCAAGACGCTCCACCGAACCTCGAGGTGGACAACCCGGTCCTCGTGGAAAGCGGCCCGATCGTTGGCAGCACCAATGGCATGTTCTTCGATCCCGAGAACAACTTGTGGGTTGCGAGCGCATTCGGCGCCTCGATCACCAAGGTTGACCCGCAGTCGGGCGAAATCCTCGATCAACTGGGCCCAGACGATGGGGTGCAGTTCCCAGACGATCTGACCTTTGGACCCGACGGCTCGCTCTATTGGACCGACATCATCCTCGGCGCGGTCTTCAAGCGGACCCCCGAAAACGTCGTCATTCCGATAGTCGAACCCGGTGGCTTAGCGAACGCCAACCCAATCACGATTAGCGACGACGGCACCCGGCTGTTCGCCGCGGGCTGTTATGGCGAGCTCCTCGACCTCGTCGAGATAGACCCCGTCAACGGCGGCATCGTCAACACGATCATCGAGGCCCATCCTGGCTGCGCCTCAAACGCGTTGGACTTTCTCGACGGAGAGGTCTTCTCCCCTCGGCCCTTCGAGGGTCGAGTCGTCCGCGTCGACGTCGAGACCGGTGAGGAAGAGAACGTGACCGTCGACTGGGCCGCACCGATCGCAGTGAAGTTCAACGCCGCCGGCGAACTCCACGCCGCGAGCCAAGGCACCGGTGAGGTCGTGCGCATCGATCTCACCAATCCCGACCCGACGGGCAACCGAACCGTGCTGGCCACCTTCCCAGTTGGCTGGATCGACAACATCGCCTTCGACGCAAACGACCGATTGTTCGTGTCCAGCGCGTCAGACGGCACGATCGTCGAAGTTCTCGAGGACGGCTCAATTCGTGAGGTCGTGCCTGGCCTCTTCTCCCTACCGCTTGGCTTGGCGGTCATCGGCGATGACCTCTTCACCGCGAACGGTCAACAGCTACTCCAGTTCGATAAGCGCACGGGCGAGACCCAGCAGGTCACCCGATCCGTTGCCGGCCTCGGCCCGCTGCCATTCCTCTTGGGCCTGAGCACGTTCGGCGATCAACTCGTTGGGCTCGATGGGTTCTTCGGACAGGTCGCCGTGATCGACCCGGAGACGGCCGCGGTAACCCAGTCGATACCCTTCGCAGCCCCGTTCGACGCCATTGGCTTTGGCGATGACCTGATCGTGTCGGACTTTGCCCTCGGCGAAGTCGTGCGATTGTCCGGCCCCAACTTCGAGGACCGCGAGACGCTCGTCGGCGACGGGCTTTACCTCGGCCTCGCCGGAGACGATAACGACATCTACGTCACCAGTTTCGCAACCGGCGAGATCCTTCAGCTCATCGACGACGGTGAGGCCGTCGCCGAGCCCGTCGTGGTGACAAGTGACTTGGCCGGCCCCGAGGGTCTGACGCTTCACAACCGGGGCCAGGCCCTTGTTGTGTTCGAAGGGCTCTCGGGTACCGTGACTCAGATCGACCTGGCGAGCGGTGAGACGTCAACGGTCGGTGCTGGGCTCGACGTGCAACCGCCCAACGTGATCGCTCCCTGGGGCTTCCTCAACGACGTGGTGTCCGACGGCGAAGCAATCTACGCAGCAGCCGACGGCAGCAACACCATCCATCGATGGGAAACCTGCAATGGCCTCACCGAGACACAGGCGGCTACGGCCGGTTACAACATCATCGATCGATCCGATGCCAACTCTCAACAGACGATTATCGGCACTAGCGGCAACGACTGGATCCTTGGTTCCGGACAAGCAGACATCATCCATGGTGGCAACGGTGCCGATGCAATCTGTTCCGGGTCGGGTGGTGACACAGTGTTCGGCGGTCGAGGTCAGGACGTTATCGACACCGGCGACGGACCAGACTGGGCCAACGGCGGCGCCGGGCGTGACGTTGTCATCGGTGGGTCCGGAGCTGACTTCCTCCGTGGCGCTCGTGGCGCCGACACTCTCGACGGTGGAGCGGGCGATGACGAGCTCCGCGGAAACCGCGGAAACGACACCCTGATCGGCGGACTAGGGGCAGATGACCTGCGGGGCGGACGCGCAGCTGACGTGTGTGTGGATGCCACAAGCGAGGACCAGACCCGGTCCTGCTAAGCCGCAGATGAGGTCGGGTTGTAGCGTTGTGGCGACAACCCGACCTCCTCACCCGTTTTGGCCCTCACATGGGCCGCACCACGACTGCGGGAACCAGGTCGGTCAGCCGAACGTACAAACACCATGCAGACTCACCTAACCGCCGCCCCGTTGCTCCTCTTCGTGCTGCTGGTTCTCAGCGCATGCGCCTCGGACACAACCGAGGACACATTCGTCGACGCCACGCGGGTAACTGAAACTTGGGACACCCCCGCCGCCGACGAAGTCCAGCTTCTTATGTCGAACCAAAGCGGCGAAGACCGATCTGCCATCGTCTCCGTCTCCATCGACGGCGTCGAAGTTATGACTCAACTTCTGGAGACCGGCGACTATCACAACTTCTTTGCGTTCAACATCAACGGCATTGAACCTGGAGAACACGCCATCACCTTTACCAGCGACGACGGCGCCCAGTTGGAGCGGAGCCTCAACAAGACCGATGAACCCCTGTGGGTCGTCGCACACTATTGGCCCGAAGAACAACAGTCCGGATTCGTATTTGAGCTTTCCGACGAAGCCGTGGAATTCGCGTAGCCCGAGCCTTAGGAGACCATCGTGGCTAAGGGAATTTACAAGCCCCGGTTTCAGTCTGGATCGTTTCGACCGGGATGTCCCAAGAGGCGGTCATAGAAACATCTGAAGACGCCTTCAGAGCAGGGTCATGACTTCCTGCATGTGACGGCATGGGCCACAATCGACCGATTGCTCAATCCCCGACGAGCCAACGACAACTGACGGCGGTAGCTAGGTCACCGGACGAGCGTCGCAGCTACCGAACCACTTCGGTTCGCCGTCTTCGAACGCGATCGTCAGGGTCGAATTCACCGATCCCTCTTGGGTGCCTT
>CAYTUB010000104.1:0-10673 GCA_964441145.1 uncultured Acidimicrobiales bacterium | reverse complement strand
TGGTCGTGGAGCGGGTCACCCGGTTGCGCTGCGGCAATATCGGCCCAAGGAATCTGGGTGTTTCCGTCTTGTGGCCGGATCGAGAGAATGGCGTTGCGGCCGTCGAGGTTGGCGAGATCGTTATTGTTCGGGAACGTGTCGTTCCAGCGAGAGAACATGCGAACGGTATCGACCTGACGCCCGAGTTGTGTTTCGGTATCGGTGAGCAGGGACGATGTGCCACCTTGAATCGAGAGCCCAAAATCGATTGGACCGTTGGCGGCTTGCGCCAACGTTGCTGTCAGAGCAATAACGAGCGCTCCAATGACTGTTCCACATGCAATTTGGAACGCCGAGCGCCGTGATGACCCCACCCTGATAGGCCGATTATGTTGTTTCATTACTTCGAAGCTAGCCCCGGTAAGGGCGTCCGTTGGAACAATCGACGTACATACCCTAGTCTTTTCCGTCACACTATTCGAACAAATGTTCGATAAGATGTTCCATTCTTATGGGCTTCAATAATCCCTCTGTGCCATGGTCTGAACTCGAACGCGCGCTCTCTGGCCGGCCTTCGGAGGGCCTAAAGGCAGCCGGTTCGTCCACTGAGCAAGACACATTCGGCGAAACGGTCATCGCGGATTCGATGGCTGTCCGATCACGGGTTGGGCGATCGGCTGGGTACGCCGAGCTGCACTGCCACTCGAACTTCAGCTTCCTCGATGGGGCTTCCAGTCCTCAAGAACTCGTCGACGAAGCGGTTTGTTTAGGTCTCGACGCGCTGGCTCTCACCGACCGCAATGGCTTCTACGGCGTCGTGCGGTTCGCTGAAGCAGCCCGAAACCATGGGTTGAGCACCGTGTTTGGTGCTGAGCTCAGCCTCAGCTCACCTGAAGCATCAGCAGGAGAGCATCCTGGGACCGGCACAGCAGGCGATCTCGTGATTTTGGCTCGCGGGCCCAAAGGTTATGCCCGGCTCGGCCGAGCAATTAGCGAAGGGCAGATGGCGGGGGAGAAGGGCGCCCCGCGTTACTACCTCGACCGACTCGGAGAAGTGGCCAATGACGAGTGGGTCGTTTTGACCGGTACGCAGCGGGGTCCGCTGAACCGTGCCTTAGAGACCGAAGGGCCGATCGCTGCACAACGCAAACTCGACCGCTTGATCAACGTATTCGGGGCTTCCAATGTGGTTGTCGAACTCTGGGATCACGCCACCCCGACCTGTTCGACCCGAAACGATGCCCTCGCCCGGTTCGGCCTTGAGCGAGACCTCGCCATCGTTGCCACCAACGATGTTCGATACGCCAACCACGCACAGCGAAAGCTCGCGACGGCTCTCGCAGCTGTGGGGCATCGACGCTCACTCGAGGAACATGATGGGTGGCTTCCACCAGCTGGCGCCGCACATCTGCGCAGCGGTGATGAACAGGCAAGACGGTTCGAGCGTTATCCAGGCGTGCTCGAGGCATCGGTCGAGATCGCCAGACAGTGCGCGTTCGACTTGCAACTCGTCGCCCCGAACCTTCCGCCATATCCCTGCCCTTCGGGGCACGACGAGATGTCGTGGCTGCGCGAACTCACCCGTCGCGGCGCGCAAAAGCGTTACGGATCTCCGGTGGACGAAATGGTTCCCGGGGCATATGCCCAGATTGAGCGTGAACTGGAAATGATCGATTCGCTCGGGTTCCCCGGGTACTTCTTGATCGTTGCCGACATCGTCGACTTCTGCCAGCGTGCAGACATCTTCTGTCAAGGGAGAGGATCTGCTGCCAACTCTGCGGTGTGTTACGCCTTGGGCGTCACCAATGCCGATGCGGTGGCATTGGGATTGTTATTCGAACGATTCCTCTCACCCGAGCGCGATGGCCCACCTGATATCGACATCGATATCGAGTCCGACCGCCGTGAAGAGGTCATCCAGTACGTCTATAACCGGTACGGACGTGAGCACGCAGCCCAAGTTGCAAACGTGATTACCTACCGGTCGAAGTCCGCAGTGCGCGATATGGCCAAGGCACTGGGGTATGCCACCGGCCAGCAGGACGCCTTTTCAAAGAAGCTCGATGGCTGGACAAGTCTCAATAACCAGCTCGACACCTTGCCTGCCGATGTGGCCGCTCTTGCCGCCGAACTCGAACATGCCCCTCGACACCTCGGTATCCACTCGGGAGGAATGGTGATCTGCGACCGGCCAATCGTTGAAGTGTGTCCAGTCGAGTGGGGGCGAATGGAGGACCGCAGCGTCTTGCAGTGGGACAAAGAGGATTGCGCTCGTACCGGCTTGGTGAAGTTCGACCTCTTGGGGTTGGGGATGTTGTCGGCGATTCATTACGCCATCGATTTCGTTGCCGATGCCCATGGTGTTGAACTCGACATGGCGACGATGCCACAAGATCCTGAGGTCTACGACATGTTGTGTCGTGCGGACACGATCGGGGTGTTCCAAGTCGAGTCGCGGGCGCAGATGGCGACGCTTCCACGGCTCAAACCGCGCACGTTCTATGACCTTGTCGTAGAGATCGCACTGATTCGCCCAGGTCCGATCCAAGGCGGTTCGGTCCATCCATATATCCGCCGCCGCAATGGCAAGGAACCGGTCACCTACCTGCACCCACTACTCGAAAAGTCACTATCGAAGACCTTGGGCATCCCGCTATTTCAAGAACAACTCATGCAAATGTCGATCGATGTTGCGGGCTTTTCTCCCGCCGATGCCGATCAACTCCGCCAAGCAATGGGATCGAAACGAAGCCGCAAGCGCATGGAAGACCTTCAGGCTCGGTTGTATGCGGGCATGGCCGAGCGAGGAATCACCGGCGATGTCGCCGACGAGATTTGGGAAAAGCTCGTGGCCTTTGCCAATTACGGGTTCCCCGAATCGCACTCGGTGTCCTTTGCCTACCTGGTGTATGCGTCGTCATGGCTGAAGCGATACTTCCCGGCCGCCTTTTGTGCTGCGCTATTGAATGCCCAGCCAATGGGCTTCTACTCGCCGCACACGCTGGTAGGTGATGCGCGTAGACACGGCGTCGAAGTGTTGACCCCCGACATCAATAAATCCGGAGCGAAGGCAACTCTCGAATGGGTCGGTGATGAACCAGACGACCCTGCGTTTCGTCAAGGAGCCGGTGTACCCCATGGGCAATGGGGAGCTGGAGGGCCTGCGGTGCGCCTCGGTCTGGGGTCGGTGCGCCACGTTGGCGAACAGCTCGCTACACAGCTAGATGTTGGGCGCCCGTGGAAGTCGATCGAAGATGTGAAGCGTCGCACGAGCTGTTCGATAGAAGTGCTCGAAGCGCTTGCGACCGCTGGAGCCTTTGGCGACCGGCGGTCTGCTTTGTGGGAAGCGGGTGCAGCAGCCCAAGCCTCCAATACGCGTTTGCCGGGCATTATCACCGGTGCGGACGCTCCACAGCTCCCGGGCATGACCGACCGCGAGATTGCCTTGGCGAACCTATGGGCAACCGGAGTCGCCCCCGACGGACACCCCACGCGTTATCGCCGCAACGACCTCGAGAACTTTGGGGTTCTGCGGTCGGACGAACTCTGTAAACAGACGTCAGGCGATCGAGTCATGGTGGCGGGAGTAGTCACCCACCGGCAACGTCCCGCGACCGCATCGGGCACGACGTTTCTCAACCTCGAAGATGAATATGGTCTCGTCAACGTGATCGTGTCGACCGGGTGCTGGCAACGTCACAAGCAGGTGGCCCTTACAGCGGTAGCACTCATCGTGCGAGGCAAGATAGAGAACGTCGATGGTGTCACGAACCTCATCGCCGACAAACTGGTTGAGTTCAGCGTCGCTGTCCCCACGATGTCTCGAGATTTCCGGTAGTCGGGACCGGCGTGTTCTCTACACTTCGCGAAAGACCAGCTCTGGAAAGCGAATACGCAGGTTTGAGCTCATCATCTCTACCGAATGCCCGGGAACTTTGGCACAGACCAAGACCGCGTCCTTGCCACCGGAGATGGAGGTCAGCGGTATGACAGTCGCCGCAGCGCCTGTGAGCTTGAGGAGCTTGTTCAGCTGTGGGTCATCGGCAGAGAAATCTGGGGCGAGCATCTGCACAACGGCAGTTGAGCCCTTCGTCGCAGGGCGATTATCCCCCGCCAGGTGCCACACACCTCCGCCTCGTTCGTTGAGTTCTTTCAGCGTCGCAGCATCGGGTACCTGCGCACCCTCGCCGAGCATTCCTTCATGCCAAGCGCATGGGATCTTCTTACGGCCTCGCACGCTTTCCCAACTGCGGTAGCCGGGCATTTCGCCGCCAGCTTCTGGGTCATACACAAAGATGACATCGCTGCCCGTTTGGGTCGCCGCCGCAGGTGCGGCTGCTGCTGTGGCCCCTGCTTGTGCAGCGGGAGCTTGTTGTGCTGGCGCACCTGGGACAGCCGCCGCAGCTTGAAGTTCTGCTTCGGACAGGCCACGAAGACCGACGATGTTCACCTGATGTCGCTTGAGAACCTCGATGGTGAGTCCGCCGATTGCCTTTTCAGAAGATTGCGCCCACGTGCCGGAGTCGAGTCGAAAGTCAGTCACACGCCATGGAAGAAGGGTGTAGTCGGTGCCTGCCACCGGGTCTGGTGTCCAGTCGATGGCGGCACTCGGAGGAGGTGGAACGGCAGGTATTGCCCACCCAAGACGGTTCAGGTCGACAAAGAGTGGTGTTGGAACGGCAAGACCGTCAAACGCGAGTACGACTTCAGGCGCACGATTCGCGAACGTGAAGATCAGTTCGGCTTCGGTTGTCGATGCGGCGGTTTTACTCTGCGCATTGTCCATAGCGGCATGGGTTTCCATGTTCTCTCCCCGTCGACGGCCAGCTCTCTAGGGAGTTAGATCGGTCACATACGTCAATTACTAAGTAATCCATTTGGACGTATTACTCCTAACCGGGCGAGCCACTTTGAGACGAAATCTCGGCCGGGTGCAGCCCGGATAACGTACGGTGAGGCGTAAGGGAGGGACTAGCTATGGTCGATCAACTGTCTAATCATCCGATTCACTTGGGGTTGGGGGCAACAGCGGAACCCCAACCACTGTTCACCGGCGAGATGGATTGGTATCAGTCCTACGGTGAGCGCCACGGTATCGATGGCGTCGAAGGTCGATTGGTCTCGATGCATTCCTTCCACAACTCATGGGACGTCTGGGAGATGCATCCAAAGGGCTCCGAAGTTGTTTTGTGCGTGGTCGGAACCATCGACCTCGTCCAGGAAATTGACGGTTCACACACGGTGACGACCCTCGGCGTCGGCGAGTACACGGTCAACGCTCCCGGGGTGTGGCACACCGCTGATGTCGAGACCGAAGCAACGTGCGTCTTTATTACCGCAGGCCTGGGCACGGAGCATCGACCTCGGTAACGGGGTCGTCTAAGACCTTCCTGAGCGCTTCTCATGGATGCCCTTCGTCTTCTCTTCGCGCGGTTGGTTCGAATTCTCGGACCGGATCAGCGCGCCGTTGCCCAGTCGGCGATCGCGCTCTTGATCTCGATAGCGGCAACCTTGGTCGCCGGGCTGGTATTGGCCTCAGCCGAGGAGCGCTTGAGTCAGTTGCCCGGCCTACTGCTGCTCGTCCCAGCCGCGATCGCTCAAAGAGGCAACGTCTTTGGTGCGCTCGGGAGCCGATTGGGTACGGCAATTCACACCGGAGAGTTCACCCTCGCCCGGCGGCTCGACACAATCTTTGGCCAAAACGTTGTGGCATCGATGGCGCTCAGCACGGTTGCTGCAACATGGCTCGCCCTCGTCGGCTGGGTCTTCGCCAACGTATTTGACGTTCCCGATGCGATGGGGCTCCTCGACTTTGTTGCCGTATCGGTCCTCGGAGGGGTCCTGGCATCGCTCGTGGTCTTGGCGTTCACGGTTGCCCTCGCCGCCGGGTCGACCAGGTTTGGTTGGGATCTCGACAACGTGACCGCTCCGCTCGTTACCGGTACCGGAGACCTGGTTACGCTCCCGGCTCTAATCCTCGGCTCGCTGGTCGTGGGCCCGTCGCAGGCATCAGAAATTCTCGGCGTGGCCCTTATTGTCCTTGCGCTCGGTGTGCTCGCACAATCCGTGCGGACAGCGCTTGCGCTATTGCGTCGCATCGTGCTCGAGTCCTTGCCGGTTCTGGGGCTGGCCTCGACGCTTTCACTCATCGCCGGAGTCGTTATCGAGAGGCGGTTGGGCTCGTTCCTCGAACAACCGGCGCTCCTGATTCTGGTTCCCGCATATTTCGGGATGGCGGGTGCTCTCGGAGGTATCTTGTCGAGCCGTCTCGGCACCAAGGTCCATCTCGGGATGATCGAACCGACCCGGATTCCTCAACGTCAAGCCTGGCTCGATATACGTTCGGTCGCCGTTCTCGCGATTCCGATCTTCGCCCTTGTCGGAGCAGCCGCACAGCTCGCTTCGGTGCTCGTCGGGATCGATGGCCCCGGCTTCGCCTCGATGGTCGCTGTATCAACCATTGCTGGAGGTGGGGCAACCCTGGTCGTACTGGCGGTGGCCTACTACGGCACGTTGGGGGCAGTGCGATTTCGTCTCGACCCCGACACCGTCACCATCCCTCTAACCAACTCCGTCCTCGACCTCGTTGGAGCCTTCACCTTGGTAGCAACGCTCGTTCTTCTCGGAGTCGGTTCCTGACTCGCCCTTTCGCTCCTTTACATCACTGGCCCTTTCGCTCCTCTACACACTTCTCTACGATTGAAACACCACAACATGGATGACAAACCACGAAACCTCCGGTCCCTTCTCGCCGAAGCAAAGGACACCTCCGAGCTCATGGTCGACCTCGCCTACGCGGCCGTCTACTTCGGTGATCCAGACATGGCCGAGGAAGTCCGGGACCTCGAATCAACAATGACCGGCCTGGTGCAGGACATGCGATCCGTTGCCTGCCTCGGAGTTCGTCACCCCCGTGAAGCCCCCGGCATGAGTCGCGTCCTGCAAGTCATCTCGGCAATCGAACGAATCGGAAACGACGCGGTGAACATTGCCCGCACGGTCTCCAACGATCTCGGTATCCCCATACACCTCATCGAAGAACTCAGCGACGCCGAGGAAGTGTCACACCGCGTTGTCGTCGCCGAAGGGTCGTCGATGGCCCATCAAGCCCTCCTCGATATCGAGTTGCCCCTTCACACCGGCATGCGAGTGCTAGCCGTGCGCGGCGTCGATGGCTGGACCACCACCGTCACCGGCGAAACCATTCTCGTACCCGACGACGTGCTCTTTCTCGAAGGTCCACCAGCAGGGATCGCGACCGCACGTTCACTCGCCGGTGCCGAGCCCCGTCCAGAACCAGTAGAAACCGAACCCGTTGAAGAACTCGATCGAGCAATCGACCTGCTCGTCGAAATGAAGAACCTCTCCGAGGCTGCCGTGGGTCTCGCGTACTCTGCGATCGTTCTTGGAGACAGAGGACTCGCCGCCGAAGTCCGCCACCTCGAGGGGCGCCTCGACGAAATGCACGACCAGTTGGAAACATGGGTCCTGCGGGCAGCCAAGGGCCGCACCAGCGACCCATCACCGCTGCGCGGCCTGTTGCACCTCGCCGCAGCGTCGGAAGATATCGGCGACCAAGCCTCCGCCATGGTCATGTTCGTCGAACACGGACATGAGGTGCACCCGGTGCTCGGAGTGGCGCTATCGGACGCAGACGAAGTGGTCCTGCGGGTCCCCGTTGCGCCTGGAAGTCGCGGCGAAGGGGCCAGTCTCGCGGAGCTCAAACTCGACGTGACCCCCGGCTTCACCGTCCTCGCGATCAAACGTGGCGGAACCTACCGCCACCGGCCCAATGGGCACGACCGACTCGTCGTTGGTGATGAGATCATCGCGAGCGGCCACGATGAGGGTCGCGAACAGTTCGCCGAAGTGTTCGGGTGGCGCCTCGTCACCGACGAAGAAGTTGGCGATCACGAACTAGCGGAGTTGTAACTTCCTCGGACTTCGCCGTGTGCGAGGCAACGACGGATAGCGTCAGGTGATGGAGTCTGAGCTTCGGTTGATGTCCGTTCACGCCCACCCTGACGATGAAGCGTCCAAGGGGGCTGGAACGGTGGCCAAATACAACGCTGAGGGCGCGAGATGCGTGCTGGTGTGCTGCACCGACGGGGGAGCTGGCGACATCTTGAACAAGGCCCTCGATACTCCCGAGAACAAAGCCAATATCGTCTCGGTTCGTCGGGCTGAGCTCGACAAGTCGGCCGAAATCATCGGCTATGACCGAGTGGTGATGCTGCCCTACCTCGATTCGGGAATGCCCGACATGGAGGAGAACAAGCATCCGGACAACTTTGCCAACGCCCCCCTCGGCGAAGCCACCGGTCGGCTCGTCGCGCTCATTCGTGAAGAGCGACCTCACGTCATCATCACCTACAGCGACCACCAACAGGGCTACCTGCATCCGGATCATCTGAAGGTCAACGACATCTCGCTCGCCGCCTTCTGGGCTGCCGGAAACCCACACGCCTACCCCGAGGCGGGCGAGCCCTGGCAGCCAATGAAGATGTACTACAGCGCATGGTCAAAAGAACGAATTGTTCTGACCCACGAGAAGTGCCTTGAAGTGAACGGGGAGAGCCCATTTGACGGCCGCTTCCTCGACCGAGAATCCGAAGATCATCTGATCACGGCAAAGGTCGACGTCGAGCTTTACTGGGACAATCGTTGCGATGCGCTTCTGGCACACGCGACCCAGGTTGACCCCAACGAGTCCTTCTGGTTTCCGTTGCCACGAGACGTCGCCGCGGCCGTCTATCCCTGGGATGACTACGAACTCGCGGCGAGTACGGTCGAGACCTCGCCAATGGAAGATGACCTCTTCGCCGGAATCCGTGCGGAGGTAGACCAGTGAACCGCTACGAACAACCCTGGTGCGATGCTCTAGCCGAAGCCGTGTCTGAGGCGAGCTTCGCTGGTGATGACACGGTCGTGTTATACGTGGTCACCGACACCGAAGAAGGCAAGGTGGCCTTTCATCTGCAGCTCACCAACACCAGCCCGGTGGTGGTAACCGCGGGGAAGTTGCCCAGAGGGCAAAAGGCTGACATTACCGTCACGATCAAAGAACAGGTCTTGACCTCGTTGTGGTCAGCCGAGCGAGCGCGCGACGAAGCGTTCATGGCCGGCGACATCAAAGTCGAAGGTGCCTACCACCGGTGGCTCGATGAACTCGTCCCACTGTTCCAAAGCGAACCGTGGGACACCGGGTGGCGAACCGCCTAGGCGGTACTACTCGTTCAAAACGAACGTGATCTTGAGATTTACTCGGTACTCAACGATCGCTCCGTCGTTGATCATGCACTTTTGATCCTGAACCCAGGCACTAGTGACGTTGTCGAGCGTCTTGGTGGCTCGGTCGACTCCACTCTTGATGGCGTCATCAAAGCTCACCGTCGATGATGAGATGACCTCGGTTACGCGTGCTACTGACATGTTACGTGCCTCCTTGGTATCCGCCGGTTTGGACGTTACTCGACCGGTGCCGTGACGGGTGGAGGGTCAAGGGCAACATCAGCGCCTCCGCAGACACCCCATAATCCTGACTCTTGAGTTCTGGCCGTCGTGTGGGCGGACTCGAGTTCGCCCCGGTACGCCTCGTTGGGGCCGTAGATTGCCACGTCGGCAAATCCCTCATGGACTAAGACGGCATTGACGAACACATTGTCGGAGGCTCGAAACACGTAGACCAAGAGCCGTCCGAAACGGTCTCTGGCCTCCACATCTCGTTCCACTCGAACCGGCGTGCCCGCGGGTAGGAGGGTGCTGAGACGGTCCGATGCCTCTTGGCCAAAGCACTGGACGGGACGGTTCGGGTCGACTGTCTCGGGCGTGTCGATTCCAAGGAGGCGGACGGTCTCGCGTTGCCCGCCAAAGTCGATGACGATCGTGTCGCCGTCGATGACCTCGGCGACGGTGGCCGCCGTTGATGGCGGAACAGGTTCCGACATGCCACATGCATGCAGTGCGAGTCCGAGGATGACAACTCCGAGGATGCGCAACTGGCGCGTGGGTAAACCAGATGGTGCCGGGCAGAACATGGCGTTGCCTCACAAGAAAGAATGGAGGGCACAAACGCCAAGGCTGGAGACCAGCGAGGGTGAGGCTAGCTCAAGCTGCGGCGTCGAGGTGCGCCGGCTGGCGAAGAGCTGCCCGGGCCTCTGCAAGGCCCTTGCGGCCGATCTTCTTGGTGTTCTCATCGAGCGACCAGCGAGACGCTGGCGTGGTTTCGTCGGAGATAAGAAGCAGTTCTGGTTGGGTGATCTTTGATGGTGCGGTCATGGTCATAAGGAGCGTTGGAGTTGTCATGCTCACAAGTATGAACAAGGGGTGTGACAAGATGATTCCTATGAGCCTTCGTGAGACGCTGCAACAAGACCTGGTCACGGCTATGAAAGCCGGTGATGATGTCAAGAAAACCACGCTTCGAGCAGTGATGACGGCAATCAAGACGGCGGAGACCTCGGGCAACGCAGACGACCTCGATGACGCCGCAATTCAGAAGTTGATCGCGACCGAGGTCAAGCAACGAACCGAGGCCTTTGAGATCTACGAAGAGGCCGGTGAGGCTGACCGCGCCGGGGTTGAAGCAGCTGAACGCGAGGTGCTTCAGGCATACCTTCCCGAACAACTGTCATCGGATGAGCTGGAGGCCCTGGTCGCTGCGGTGATTGCAGAGGGCGGCTATGAGTCCAAGA
>CAYTUB010000103.1:0-10699 GCA_964441145.1 uncultured Acidimicrobiales bacterium | reverse complement strand
GACGCCTTCACCTCCGGCGGGTAAACACCCAAGATCTGTCCCCCAAAAGGTACCGTATAGGTTCTTTTTGGGGTACAAATCCTGAGATGGCACGAGAGATTGATCCGTTCTATGTGATGGAGGTGGTCGCCGCGGCGCAAGCCAAGGAGGCGACAGGTGCCGCCGTGCACCATCTCGAGGTCGGTCAGCCATCTACGGGCGTTCCAGCAGGCGCGATCGCACGAGCCCACGAGCTACTCGACTCCCACCCGCTGGGCTACACCACGAGCCGCGGCATACCCGAACTCGCGCCTGCGATCGCCGCTCACCTTGAACGGTCCTACGGGATCGACATCGACCCGCGTCGAATCGCCATCGCGCAAGGAGCGACCGGTGCCTTTGTGCTGTCGCTACTCGCGGCTTTCGACGAGGGCGCGCGTGTCGCGGTGACCGCTCCCGGATACCCGTGCTACCGGAACATTCTGACGGCGCTGCATATGCAGCCGGTGCAGATCGATGTGGACGAACAAACGCGCTTCCAACCAACGGTCGAACAACTCGAAGCAGCGATGCCTCTTGACGGCGTCGTCGTTGCCAGCCCGGCGAACCCAACGGGCACCATGTTGACACCAGCAGAGTTAGAGACCCTGACCACGTGGTGCGATGCCAACGGCGTCCGCTTCATCAGCGATGAGATTTACCACGGTCTCTCCTACGGAGACGCGGAGACAGCAACCGCAACGCAGTTCTCCAATTCGGCCATTGTCATCAACAGCTTCAGCAAGTACTTCTCCATGACGGGTTGGCGGATTGGCTGGACGGTTCTGCCCGAGGAACTCCTCACACCCGTTGACCGCCTCGCCCAGAACCTCGTGATCTGCCCGCCAGCGATTAGCCAACACGTCGCCCTCGCAGCGCTCGACTGCGGCACGGAACTCGATGAGCATGTCGCGCGCTATGCCAAGAACCGAGAGATCCTGCTCGAGGGCCTTCCAAAGGCGGGCATGACAGAGTTCGCTCCGGCCGACGGCGCCTTCTATGTGTGGGCGCGTACCGACCATCTTGCAGCCGATTCCAAGGACCTTGCGGCTACCTGGTTGCGCGAACTCGGTGTCGCTACGACTCCGGGTGTCGATTTCCACCCGACCGAGGGCCACAGGTACACGCGCTTTAGTTTCTGTGGAGCGCCCGAGACCATGCACGCTGCGGTCGATGCCCTACAGACCTGGCGCCTCCGCCAACTCGCCCGCTAGGCGTCCCGACCAGCCCCAACAAATCTGTGGTCCGCCAGCATGCCTATGGTCCGCTCACGGACCACAGATTTTGAGTGTCAGGTCGGGAAGTCGGGTTTACGTTTCTCGAGGAACGCGGCGATGCCCTCAACGGCTTCGGGGTGCAACGCCTGGGCTGCGATGGCGAGCGCCTCGCTCTCCATGGCTTCACCGAGAGACGAATGGGCTCCGGCGAGCAATAATCGCTTCGTCTGCCCGAACGCGTTGACCGGCCCCGTTGCGAGCCGAGCTGCTAACGCTCGTGCCGCATCGAGTGCCGCGTCGTCGGGATGAACCGCGTTGATGAGCCCCCATGCTTGGGCCTCATCTGCCGATAGCACGCGGTTGGTTAGTGCCATCTCCGTGGCACGCCGCAGTCCGACTACGCGAGAAAGAAAGAACGTCGAGGTTCCGTCGGGGCTAAGCCCGGCTGCCGTGTAGGCCAACGTGAACTTGGCGCTCTCTCCAGCGAGCACCAGATCCATCGCCGCGACCAGGCTGAGGCCTGCTCCGCCGGCTGTTCCGGTCACCGCTCCGACCACCGGCGCGTCCATGCGAGCCATGCGGCTGACCGCTCCGTGAAAGTCGATCGTCATCTCGTGAAGGTTCGCCTCGGTCTGCTCGCCGCCTTTCTGAAACTCGACGAGATCGCCGCCACCGAAGAACACTTTGCCCTCGCCCCACAACACCACTGCCCGTACGGCGCTGTTCCCCGACAGCTGAGCTGCAGCATGGCGAAGTTCGAAGGCCATCTGCTTGCTCAGAGCATTCGCGGGCGGATTCGTGAGCACGAGTTCCCACACGCCACCTTCGGTTTCTTCCAAACGGATTGTCTCATAGGAAGTCATTGGGTTTCCCCCGTGCTCGGCGCCCAAACAAATCGTAGACTCTGAGGCGAGCGAGGAATAACTCACTGGACCCTCAGCCCTACTTCGAAGAAAGCGACCATCTCATGGAGATTGCGGACTCTGTCATCGACCTCATTGGCAACACACCTCTTGTGCGTGTGCCCAAAATTGCTGGGGACCTCTCGTGTGACTTCGCGCTGAAATTAGAACTCACGAATCCGGGCGGTTCCTCCAAGGACCGTCCGGCGCTTGCGATGATCAACGCTGCGGAAGCCGCTGGCGATCTCAAACCGGGCGGCACGATCGTCGAACCAACCAGCGGCAACACCGGCGTAGGCCTGGCCATCGTCGCTAACCAGCGTGGCTACAAGTGCGTGTTCGTCATGACCGACAAAGTTTCGCCCGAAAAGGTGGACCTGCTGAAGGCCTATGGCGCCGAGGTGGTCGTGTGCCCTGTCGCTGTGGCGCCCGAAGATCCGCAGAGCTACTACTCGACGGCCGAGCGCCTGGTAAACGAGATTCCTGGGGCGTTCCGTCCTGACCAGTACTCCAACCAAACCAATCCACAGGCTCACTACGACACCACCGGCCCCGAGGTCTGGCGCCAGACCGATGGCAAGATCACCCACTTCGTTGCTGGCGCCGGCACCGGTGGCACCATCTCGGGAGTTTCCCGGTATCTCAAAGAGCAGAACCCCGACATCAAGATCATCGCTGCTGACCCCGAAGCGTCGGTCTTCTCCGGTGGTTCTGGACGTCCGTACCTGATCGAAGGTGTCGGCGAAGATTTCTGGCCAACCACCTACCATCCTGAGCTAGTAGACGAGGTAATTCCCGTCTCCGATGCCGATGCCTTCGCTATGACTCGTCTCGTCGCACGAGAAGAGGGCGTGCTTCTCGGAGGGTCATGCGGCCTTGCAATCGCAGCTGGCCTGCGAGTCGCGGAGACCCTTGGTCCCGATGATTTGATGGTCGTTCTGACTCCGGACTCTGGACGCGGCTATCTCTCGAAGGTCTTCAATGACGACTACCTCGCACCGCTGGGCTTTCTCACATCGGAAACGGGGCCATGCATTAGCGAAGTCGTCAAAGCCAAGGGCGATCAAAATGCCGAGCTCATCTACGTCAACCCGGATACTCCGGTTCGCGAGGCAGTGGAATTAATGCGCGAGCGCGGTGTGAGCCAGGTCGTTGTTGCAAAGAATGAGCCTCCGTTCGCAGTGGCCGAGGTCTCCGGCGCGGTGTCTGAGCTTCAGCTAATGAACGCTGCTTTCGCCGATGACAGTGTGCTCGACAAGCGGGTCGAACATGTCATGGCCCCCGGACTGCCAACGATCGGTATCGGTCAGACCGTCCAGACCGCTGTCGAGCTGTTCGAATCAGCCAACGCGCTACTCGTCATCGACGGTGGGCGACCGCTTACGGTAATCAGCCACACCGACGTGCTCGAATTTCTCTCACCAACGGAGGCCTAAGAACAATGCCAAACGAGAACGATGGGTTCGAAACCCGCGCTATCCACGCGGGTCAAGATCCCGAGCAGGTGACCGGTTCGGTCATCACTCCGATCTTCCAGACCTCCACCTATGCCCAACCATCGCCTGGGGATCACACAGGCTATGAGTATTCGCGTACGGATAACCCCACTCGAACCGCGCTTCAGGAGGCGCTGGCAAGCCTCGAAGGCGCCCGCTTCGGATACGCCTTTGCGTCAGGGCTGGCCGCTGAAGACACCGTGCTTCGTTCGCTTCGCGCTGGCGATCACATCGTGTTGGGCAACGATGCCTACGGCGGCACGTTCCGGCTTATCTCGCAGGTCATTGCCCGAGCAGGCATTACCTGGAACGCCGCCGACCTTACGGACCCAGCCGCGCTGGCCGCCGATTGGAATCCGGCCACGAAGATCGTCTGGATGGAAACCCCGACCAATCCCTTGCTCACCGTGTTCGATATCGCGGCAATCGCTGAGGTGTCCCATGCCAACGGTGCCAAGCTCGTGGTCGACAACACGTTTGCATCACCCTATTTGCAGCAACCGCTGTCTCTGGGGGCAGACCTCGTTATTCACTCGACGACCAAGTACATCGGTGGACACTCCGATGTCGTTGGTGGGTTTGCGGCAACCAACGACGAGGAATGGGCAGGCGATATCAAGTACCTGCAAAACGCTGTTGGCGCTGTCCCGGCTCCAATGGATTGCTTCCTTACGCTGCGCGGGCTGAAGACTTTGGGCGTACGAATGGACCGTCACGTCCAGAACGCTCAGGCGATCGTGGAGATGCTCCTTGCCCACCCCGCGGTGTCACACGTTCTCTACCCAGGATTACCCGATCATCCAGGAGCTGCGATTGCGGCCAAGCAAATGTCGGCATCAGGGGGAATGATCTCGTTCCGTGTCCACGCCGGCATGGAAGCTGCAAAGTCGGTAACGATGCGCACTCGATTGTTCACGCTCGCCGAGTCACTGGGCGGCATCGAATCGCTGATCGAGCACCCGGGAATCATGACCCACGCGTCAGCCGCCGGGTCACCTCTTGAGGTGCCCGACGACTTGGTACGCGTTTCGGTTGGGATTGAGACGACCGATGACCTCGTTGCAGATTTGAACGAGGCGCTCGACCAGCTCTAAGGGTTACCGTGCCGAACTAGGGCACGACCACCGAGTTGCATGCCACGTCTGTGAGGGTCGCGCCTTGGCGTGACCGGATCACATAGTTACGTGTGCCCGATAGCGGGTTGTTGTCCGTGAACGTCAGCACGTTTCCGACTGCTGCGACCCAGCGGGTGCCATCACGTACTTGATATGAGTCCTCGCCAGCGATTGGCGTCCACGTCACGGTGACCGCTCCGTTGGCCACGACTGCCGTGCAGGCATCCCCTGCAGGTGGCGGTGGAGGAGGCGGCGGCGTAGGGGCGCCAACCGTGATTGGTGATGGTGTGCAGTCGACATCGGTTACGGTGCCGGCGATCCGGTACCGAATCATGTAGCTGTAATCGCCTGGTGCACGGCCTGTATCGGTGAAGGTCGTACCAAGACCTGCGCCAGCCACAAACCCATCCGTCGCCTCACGCACGACGTAGCTGGAAACTCCGGCAAGCGTGGTCCAGTTCAGGACTGGGTTCCCGTTGCCATCCAAGCTGGCGACACAGGTAATTACATCCGCCGGAGGTGGAGGTGGTGGAGGAGCCGGTGACGGCACCGTGATCAGAGCCGGGGTACAGGCAACGTCAGTGAGCACACCACCTGGTCGCCAGCGGATCTCGTAATCGTAGTCACCTGGCGCAACGCCGACATCGGTGAAGGTCCCGTCTGGCGCTGGAGTTGGCGCTAGGAAGGCATTGTTGCGACGCACGAACACCGTGCTTTCGCCGTTGTCCAAGAATCCCACGTAGGTAATAACAGGTTGATCCGATGCATCGAGAGCGACGGTGCATTGCGCTGCCGCCGGAACAATAAACGGATGCGCTAGCGGGCCGGATCCGTTGATGGAGGTGTCGTTGGCAAAGCCGCGGACCTCATAGTCGCCGGGCGGCAAGTTATTGACCGGGAAGGACCAATCAATCTGGCCAATTCCGGTGTTGATAGTCGTGAGGGGAAGATCGACCCGGTTTGGACCAAAGGTCCCATTAGCCTGGAGCCAAAGCCCGGTGGTGGTGTTTCGAAGCTGGAGCTGGATCAAGCCGATGCCTCGATCATCGGTAACGGTGCCAGAAATCGACGTTAAGGAGTCGGTGATGAGCCCTGCAGCAGGGTTTGTGACGGTGAGAACCGGAGGCTGGGTATCAGCAGGGCCGCCGAAGTCAAAGAACCCGGAGCGGCCAACAAGGAAATTACTGAAACGACTGTTGTCCTGGCCAGCCAACAAACCACGATCGGTCAAGGTCAGATCGAGGACACCGAGGCTTGCGTTAGTCCCCGGATCCCAAGGGAGGGCTTGAGCAGTGACCGGGTCCAGTGCTGCCATCTGCTCACGGAACACCGCATTCACCGGGTCGCGGCCCGGTGCGTCTGTGCTCGGATTTACGGTACTGGTTGGGTCAGCGAGGTCGCAGCCGTTCGAAGTAGAGGCTTGGTTCGAGGTAATGAGGCCCGGACCTGCGGGATCTCCGGCCACATCAGCTGCGTACACGGCGCCAAGACGAGGAGCAGCACAGAAGTGGCCACCGACATACACCGCTACATCGGAAACCGCCAAGGAAAAGACACTCGAGTACATACGAGCAGACCACGTGAATGGCTGGACGGCATCACCGGCGGTCTCATAGCGAAGCACACTGTCACAATTGGGCGGGTTATCGGCACCCTGGCCACCAATGACGATGAAGGAACCGTCCGGCGAAATCGCCATGTCGCGCAACGAATTCCAACAGTTGCGGTCGTTGGTCTGTGCGGACCAAGGGATTGTCCACCCGCTCAATACGGGCGCGGGAGAACTGATATCGAGCTTGAAGACCGCCTCGCGAGACTGACCCAAGACCTGATCGGCGTAGTGCAACACGTACAGCTCGTTGCCGTTTGGATGGGCGTCCAAGCGCCGCACGATCTGGCTTCCGGCAATGGAATTACCCAGGCCAAGATTGAACGCCGTGTCGAGGGCTCCGTTCGCTGCATCAACCCGTGCTATTCCTCGAATTGGTTGACCATCGACCGACACAAAGTCCCCGCCGATGTACACGTCGTTACCCACATGGGCGATGTCTAGAACAACAGCCGAGGCACCAACCACAAAGTTCCGGTCGATGGCGCCGTCGGCGTCTAGCTTCGCAACACGTCCTGGGAAGGTCGCCACCCCGTTGACTTCCCAACGGGTAAATCGTCCGCCTGCGTACAACCCGTCCCCGGTGTTGTTGGTTTCCAACGAAAGCACATCGTTGTTGACCACTGGGCGAAAGTTCGGATCCAGAATTCCTGTATTGATGTCGTATGCAAAAATGTTCGGCTGGGTAATCACCGAGCCGTCGGTCAGCTGTACCTGCTGAAAGTCTCCGCCGACAAAGATTCGGTCGCCGACCTGTGCGTGCGCACGCACTTCCCCGTCGAGCACGACCGGCACATCTCGCCGCGCCAAATCTGGCACGAGTTGCCCATGATTCACCGCCGCTGTTGCAGCGGTAGCGGTGATCGCCACGATCGCCAATGCACCACCAAAAACCAATAGCACCGCTAAGAGCAACGCGCCCTTGGCGTGCCGAAGTCTCGCAAGTTTCATATACCGTCCCTTTTACATACCACGCACATGCAGTATCTCACAGGGGACGCTATAAGTCAGTGAATAAGTCGCGGATCGTAATACGATTACCCCAACTTTTTGACACACCGTGACCAAATGGCGCGCGGAGTGACGGCGAGGTTACGGAACGATGATGGAGTTACATACGACGTTTGTCGTAACTCCGGCTGCTCTGGAGCGAATCACATAGGTGCGTGAACCAGATTCGGCACCGTTATCAACAAAGCTCAGGCCATTGTTGACCACGGAAACAAAGCCGTCGTCGTCTCGCACCACATAGGAGTCTTCGCCAGCGATTTCGCTCCAGTTCACGGTCACGATGCCATCAGCGTCAACCGCGGCCGTGCATACGTTTACTGCAGGACCGGGGTCGAGGTCGGGCACGGTGATTGGCGAACAGTCGACATCGTTGACGGTGCCAGCAACTCGGAATCGAATGGAGTAGTTGTAATCACCGGGGGCTCGATCGGCATCGACGAATTCGTTTGCACCGCTCACCGAGGTGACGAAACCAAGATTGGCTTCGCGAACGACATAGCTGTTCAGTCCGAGATCGGTCCAGCTCAGAACCGGGTCGCCATCAACGTTGAGTCCCGTAGTGCAGGTGACTCCGATTTCGGGAACCGTGATGCTTGCTGGGGTACAGGCAACGTCGGTGAGCACACCGCCTGGTCGCCAGCGAATCTCGTAGCCGTAATCGCCGGGTGCGGCGTCGGTGTCGGTGAACGTGTCGGTACCGGCAGGGGTTCCTGAAAGGAAGCCACCGTTGCGACGTACGAACACTGTGCTTTCGCCGTTATCGAGAAAGCCCGAGTACGAAATCACTGGCTGATCGGTCGCATTGAGCGACACGGTGCACTGCGCTACGCCCGGAACAGTAAACGGGTGCTCCAGCGGGCCAGATCCTGTCGCAGAGGTGTCGCTGGCAAAGCCGCGGACCTCGTAGTCGCCGGGTGGCAAGTCGCTGACGGGGAATGACCAGGCAACCTCGCCGATTTCGGTGTCGATTGTGGTGAGCTCAAGGTCAACCTGATCGGCGCCAAACGATCCATCGGCTTGGAGCCAAAGCCCGGTGGTGATGTTGCGAAGCCGAAGCTGAATTGAACCAATTCCGCGGTTGTCGGTGACCGTGCCAGAAATCGATGTCAAAGAGTCGGTGATCAGTCCTGCAACAGGGGTGTTCACGGTGAGAACAGGAGCCTCGACGTCGTCGGGTACGCCGAAGTCGAAGAACCCGGAGGCACCAACGAGAGAATTGTTGAAACGGGTGCCGTCGTGGCCCGCGAGTACACCGCGATCGATGACGGTCAGATCAAACACGCCGAGACCGTTGTCGCTACCTGGGTCCCACTCAAGTGCCTGAGCCGTTGTCGGGTCGAGCGCAGCAACCTGTTTGCGGAACACCGCGTTTACCGGGTCGCGTTGACTCGGGTTGCTGACGTGGTCGGGCTCATTTACGAAACAGATGTTGGCTGTTTGGAGCGAATCGGAGGTCAATCCGCCTTCGTACACCGCTCCAAGGCGAGGAGCAGCACAGAAGTGGCCACCGACATACACCGCTACATCGGAAACCGCCAAGGAAAAGACACTCGAGTACATACGAGCAGACCACGTGAATTGCACGACATCGTCGCCAGCGGTCTCATAGCGAAGCACGCTGTCGCAGTTCGGCGGCCTGTCGGCGCCTTGGCCGCCAATGACGATGAAGGAACCGTCCGGCGAAATCGCCATGTCACGGAGTACACCCCAGCACACTCCTCTTTCGCTTTGTGCACTCCACGGGACCGTCCATCCGCTCAGTACTGGCGTGGGAGAACTGATATCGAGCTTGAAGACCGCCTCACGGACTTCACCAAGAACCTCATTGGTGTAATGCAACACGAACAGCTCGTTGCCGTTTGGATGGGCAACCAGGCGCCGCACCAACTGAGTGCCAACAATGGAGTCACCCAAGGCGAGGTCAAAGCCAGCATCGACCGCGCCGGTCCCTGCATCGAGGCGAGCGATTCCCTCAATTGCTTGGTTACCCACGATTCGGAAATCGCCACCGATATAGAGATCGTTGCCCACCTGGGCGATGTCGAGGACAACTGCGGAGGCACCAGCCCGGAAACCTCGATCGATTGCGCCTGCGGCATCCAGTTTCGCCACACGTCCTGGGAATGTTGCCACCCCATCAACTTCCCAACGAACGAAGCGTCCACCCACATACAACCCATCGCCCGCAGCGTTGGTCTCTAATGCCGTGACGTTGTTGTTGAGTAGCGGGCGAAAGTTCTGGTCGACCTCCCCGGTATTGATGTCGTATGCGAAAATGTGTGCCTGATCGATCACCGATCCGTCGATGAGCTCCACCTGCTGAAAGTCACCGCCGACAAAGATTCGGTCCCCGACTTGTGCGTGTGCACGTACTTCTCCGTCGAGCACGACCGGCACATCTCGCCGCACCGCTTCGGGTACGAGTTGGCCGTGGTTGGTCGCTGCACGTGCATCTGAGGCGAAGCTTGCAACGATCGCTGTCACGCCCGCAAGCGCAGCCAAAAGCGCGAGCATTGGGAGAACAGTTTGTCGGTGTCGAACTGTCAGGGTCATGGAGAGTGCCTTTGAGAAACGGGTACCGCCTCTAGAAGTAACGGTTGCAAAAGTGGGTCGCATTAGGGCATCTGGTCGTTTCAGGCCTAATCGCAGGGCAAATTGGGCTCTTCGGCCTACAAAAGCGACATGGGGGAAGCGACACCCACGGAATTCCGTTCGAGTTGAATAACCTTGGCGGCTATGACGAGCGACTCGGATCAGCCATACCCTTCCGTCGACAAACCTGACTTCCCCGCCATTGAGGCCCGTGTCCTTTCGCTCTGGGAGGAAAACGGGACCTTTGAGCGGTCGATCACGCAACGACCCGACGAGAAAGAGTTCGTCTTCTACGACGGTCCTCCCTTCGCCAATGGCCTTCCCCACCATGGACATTTGCTCACCGGTTACGTCAAAGATGTCGTACCGAGATATCAGGCCATGCGTGGCCACAAGGTCGATCGACGCTTCGGCTGGGACTGTCACGGTCTACCGGCCGAGATGGAGACGGAGAAACAGCTCGATGTCTCCGGTCGCGTCGCTATCTCCGAGTACGGCATCGAACAGTTCAACGAGGCTTGTCGCACGTCGGTGATGACCTACACCAACGAGTGGGAGAAGACCGTCACGCGTCAGGCTCGCTGGGTCGACTTTGAGAACGACTACAAGACCATGGATCTCGACTACATGGAGTCGGTGATCTGGGCGTTCAAGCAGCTTTGGGATAAGGGACTCATCTACGAAGCCAACCGCGTCATGCCTTACAGCTGGGGTGCCGAAACTCCGCTGTCGAACTTTG
>CAYTUB010000102.1:0-10841 GCA_964441145.1 uncultured Acidimicrobiales bacterium | reverse complement strand
ATCTCTTCGCCCAACCTGCGTTCGAACGGCTTCTCGCTCGCCCGCATGCTCATGTTCGAAACGGCTGGTCGTTCTATCGATGACCCAGCATGGGAAGGCGCTGACGTCTCTGTCGGCGAAGCGCTGCTCGAACCGTCGGTGATCTACACACCTGCGGTTCTCGCTGTCGCAAGCCAGTTCGATGTTCGGGCCGTAGCCCACATCACCGGTGGCGGATTGCCCGGCAATCTCAACCGCGTGCTGCCAGCCGATGCTGACGCGTCGATCGACACATCCTCCTGGGGTGTGCCACCGATCTTCACCGAACTCCAACGCATCGGCGATGTCGCCACCGACGAGATGTTCCGCACCTTCAACATGGGTGTGGGCATGACCCTCGTCGTGCCACCGGCCGACGTCGAAGGGGTGTGCAACCTCCTCCTTGAGCACGGCCACCCGGCAACACAGATCGGGGAGATCGTCCCGGGCTCCGGAGCCGTCCAACTCGCCTAGACGCGATCAACTGGGACAGTTAGGGACGGTCCAACTGTCCCAGCTCTGGGTGGCCACAAATATTGGTGCTCTCGAAACGCTTGAAAGTTCGGAGTCGCTGCCGACTGCACAAACAGCCAGCGGCTTTCGCATGGTTACCAATGCGCGGAACCTAGACAGGCAAGCAACACCATGAAAGTAATTGCACGAGCGTCTCACTTCTGCACCGGCATCGTCGCCGTCTTGTTGACCCCGGTCATTATTCGACCCGTCATTACGCCGAGCATCGCCGGCCTCTTGTGGGCCACTCTGGCGATTGGAGTGATCGTGCGGGTCTCGACCATTCAGCTGTCGGTCTCTCGAGAAGTTGTTCGTATTCAGAACTTCTTTCGCACCATCGACATCCCAATCTGGGAAGCCGAAGTTGAGCGAGGCGAACCGGAACCCGAACTCGGCTATATCGAACTGCGTGAAGGTCAAGAAGCAAACGCTGGACGCATGCTCTACGTCCGTCGTCCATGGCACGGTGATCGCGTTCACGTACTCGTCGCTCCCCGCTTTGGGACTGAAGCCGAGCGCATCCATAGCGAACTGATCGCTGAAATCGCCGAGGCTCGCTCCCACTAGAACGTCGCTCCGCACCGCTTCGTTGTGGCGGCGCGGCCTATCTCGAAATAGGGTGTCGCCTATCAATCGAGAAAAAGGTGTCCGATGAGCGATCAGGCGTGGAATTTCGTCGACTACGTGGAGGGCAATACCCCGCTCCCTTCGCCCAACCTTGCTTGGAATACCTACGGGACTGGCATTGATGCCATCGGCCGTGACGGCGCTCCCGAACCAATCGACGTGCCAACGCCTGGCGCCGATCAAATATTGGTGCGTGTCGACGCGGTTGGCCTGTGCTATTCCGACGTGAAGCTCATTAAGCAGGGCGGCGATCACCCCAAGCTCTACGGCCGCGACCTGGAGACCGATCCAACCCGCCTCGGCCACGAAGCAACCGTCACCGTCATCGAAGTGGGCGCCGACCTTGCCGATTCGTATTCGCCTGGTCAGCGGCTCGCCATCCAGCCCGACATCTATGTCGACGGCAAGGCAACCGCCTACGGCTACACGATCCCTGGTGGGCTCGTGCAATATCACCTGATCGGGAAAGAGATTTTGGAAGCCGACGGCGGCTCGGGCTACCTCATCCCCGTCGACGACGGCGTCGGGTATGCGTCCGCAGCGCTGTCGGAGCCATGGGCCTGCGTGGAGGGCTCCTACATGCAGCGCCGTCGCCTCGACCCGAGTAGTGGCGGCACGATGTTGATCATTGGAATGCCCGACGACGACACGGCATACACGACATCTGCCGGTCTTGGTTCCCCGAGCAAGGTCGTTCTCTCGTCGGTTTCCGACGGGGTTCGGGCGATGGTTGCCGAGCACCTTCCCGACGCCGATGTAGTCGACGACGACGCATTCGATGCAGCGTCGGTCGCGGAGAGCTCGGCTCGCCACACCGGGGAAGATGGCTTCGATGACATCGTCGTCCTCGCGCAAACGAGTGCGGATTTGATCGAGGAATTGGCCAAGGTCCTCGCCTACCGCGGCATGATGACCATGGTTGGCACCGAACCGCTCGACGGCCTTCCGCTTATCGACGTCGGTCGACTTCACTACCACTACACCGCGTTTGTTGGCACCAACTCGCCCGACCTCGCGACAGCCTGGGGCGAGGAACGAAACCGTGCAGAGACTAAGGCCGGTGGGGTTGCCGTCTACGTCGGCGCAGGTGGCCCGATGGGTCAAATGCACATCCAACGAGCCATCGAAAAGGTCGACGGCCCAGCGACGATCATCGGTATCGATCTCGACGATGATCGCTTGGAGAAGGCTCGGATCATGCTCGAAGGCCTCGCCGAAGAAAAGGGTCGCAAGTTCATCCTCCATAACCCAGGCGACGACCCGAACAGCACCCAGGCGCTCCTCGATGCCGAAACCGATGGCCAAGGAGCCGACGATGTGGTCGTAAGCGTTCCGGTCGGTCCGGTCATGGGCGACGCCGCGACGATGATGTCACCCAATGGCATGCTCGTGCTCTTCGCCGGTGTCCCAAACGGCACGCTCGCACCGCTCAACATGAGCAACGTCTACCTACACAACGCGCAATACACGGGAACCTCGGGCAGCTCGATTGCCGACCAAGTCTCCGTGCTGGCGAAGGCCACCGACGGCAGCTTGACGCCAAGCCGGGCGCTCGCAGCGATCGGCGGCATCGAAGCGGGTCAGGACGGGGTGCGAGCGCTGCTCGAAGGTGATTACGCAGGAAAGGTCATGATCTTCCCGCAACTCAGCGGCCTTGAGCTGACCGGTCTCGATGAGCTCGTTGATCGCTACCCCGAGATTGGCGAAGCGCTCGGCGAAAACGACACGTGGACACCCGAAGCCGAGCGGTTGCTGTTCGAACGTTTCCACACCGCGTAGCAGCCGGCTACCGATGTTCATCACCGTCACACCCAATCCAAGCTTCGACAAGACGCTTCACGTCGAGTCGTTCGAACGTGGGGGAGTGGAACGCGTCTCGCACTTCACTCTCGAGGCGGGAGGCAAAGGCATCAACGTGGCTCGCGCGCTCGCGCTATCGGGAGCGCAAGCCACCGCGGTCATGCCAGCAACCCTTGCGAGTGCGACCGAGTTCACCGAAGCCCTCGGCCTCGTCGACAACCTCGAGATCGTGGCGGTCGACTCGGGGGTTCCGATCCGCACCAACATCACCATCGCCGAAGGCGATGGGACTACAACCAAATTCAACGAATCGGGGGCGACACTTGATTCGGGAGTGACCGAGAACCTCATCGAGCAGACGGTCGCCCGTGCTGGAGAGTCGTCGTGGGTGGCCGTGTGCGGTTCGTACCCTCCTGGTTTCGACCTCGGATTCGTGCAGATGCTGCGCGATCGGCTTCCGGAGGAAACATCGCTAGGGGTCGACGCGAGCGGGGCTGCTCTCGCCGCTGCCGTCGAGGCTGGCGTGGACCTCATCAAGCCAAACCGTGAAGAACTTGAGGCATTACTTGAGATGTCGCTCCCGACCCTTGGCGATGTCGTCGAAGCAGCGGAAAGCGTCCGGGCTCGAGGCGTGGGCACCGTCCTTGTTTCACTCGGTGCTGACGGCGCCGTGCTGGTCGACGAATCAGGTGCCACCTTTGGGCGAACGACCGGCGCGGTGGTAGCCAACACCGTTGGCGCCGGAGATGCATTCTTCGCTGGATTTCTCTCTACAGGCGCGACCGGTCACACTGGACTGCGCGAGGCACTCGCATGGGGACATGCTGCGGTCGGTTCACCGACAACGGCATTTCCTCCGGCTACTGACGAGAATCGGGAAGCCGTCGAGTTGAGTACTCAACTCGATCGGAGCGTCCGCTTTGTCGAGGCTGGCTGGAGAGGGAATGGCTGAGAAAGTCGAATTCGGGATCAGCATCCCAAACATCTTTCGACAAGGAGTCGACGGGTTCCGGAAGAACGCGGTGCCGCTGCTGCTCGCTGCCAGCGTCATCCTCGCCCTGCTCACCGGATTTGGGCTGTGGGCGAGTCAGTTCGAGACGCGATCGGCGTCGTGGTTCGGTATCTACCTGCTCAGCTTCATCTTGGCGGGAACCCTTTCGTACCCATGGTTCACCTACGCCCTACAAGCCGCCCGTGGTGAGAAGGTCGATCTTCAGTCGCCGTTCGACCACCCGAAACGATTCGCCCATCAACTCGTAGCGACCTTGTGGTTTTGGGCGGGGTTCATGCTCGGAGTCCGGTTCCTCAGCGGCATCCCATCGATTCTCGTGCTGATCCTTTACGCCTTCTACGGCTACTTCGTGGTCGAAGCAGGTAAAGGCGGCTCCTATGCACTCGGCGCAAGCGTGCGCCTCGGCGAAAAGCGGCGCATCGGCCTATTTGGAATCGCGGTGTTGTTCGGGGTGTTTAATTTCATCCCGCTGGTGATTGCCTTCGCAATCCCCCAGCCCATCGTCACCGCCGTGATTTCGTTTGTCGGACTCGCAATTTCGACGAGCATTACCCTCGTTTCCGGTGGCGCCATCTATTCCGTACTGAAGGGACTACGCAATGTCTGAGAAGGCGATGTCTGAGAAGGCGATGTCTGAGAGCTCGATGTCTGAACTTCAGGGTGTCGGCGCCTCACCGGGGCTGGCCGTTGGCCCGGTCGTAACCGTCGGCACTGTCGATGTCACCCTCACCGCGCTCGACGACCCGATTCCGGCAATCCAAGCCTCGGCGACCCGAGTGAGCGCCAAGCTCTCCTCGTTGTCCGATGACGCCAAGGCCGCCGGTCGCGACGAAGCCGGCGATGTGTTGAACGCACAGTCGCTCATCGCCGAAGACGAGATGATTACCGACGCGGTAGGCGAGCACCTCGACGAAGGTCTCGATCTCGAAGCAGCCTTCGCAGCCGCAGCGACACAACTTGAACAACTCTTGGCATCGCTTCCCGATCCGTACCTTTCGGCTCGTGCCGCAGATGTTGGTGAGGTGATGTCGGCGATCAAGCGCGATCTAGCTGGCGAAGACAGTGACGATATTGCGCTCAGCGAACCCAGCATTTTGGTTGCTGAGGAGCTCACCGCTGCCGAGACCGCCGGGCTTGATCCGGCGATGGTATTGGGATTTGCAACGGTCACCGGCGGTGCAACGAGCCACGTGGCGATCATCGCGCGATCGTTGGGCGTCCCAGCCGTTGTCGGTGTTGTTGGTCTCCTCGACACAACGTTTGAGCGAGCCTGCCTCGACGGTGCAACCGGTGAGTTCTTCCCGTCGCCAAGCGCCGAGGTCGAAGCCGAATTCGAGGCGCGGAGCAACGCGGAGGCTGAACTTCAACAACGCCTAACCGCGGTCCATGGCACGAAAGCCGACATGGCCGGCAAGGGGTCGATTGAAGTGGCGGGCAACGTGGCCAGCCCCGAAGACATCGACCGGGCAGTCGCAGCCGCCTCCGATGGCGTTGGGCTGTTCCGGACAGAATTTCTGTTCCTCGACACGCCGAGTCCACCGAACGAAGAAGAGCAATACGAGATCTATTCTCGAGCGGCAAAGGCGTGGACCGAGACCGTCGTCATTCGAACATTCGACATCGGTGGCGATAAGCCAGCCGAATACCTCGACCTCCCGCCAGAGGAGAACCCATTCTTGGGTCAGAGGGGCGTACGCATCTACGAACAGTTCCAGGATCTGCTCGATGCCCAACTTCGTGCAGCCTTGCGGGCGGCCGCGCACGGCAAGGTCGCGATCATGGTGCCGATGGTTGCCGTGATCGAGGAGTTCTTGTTGGTCAAGAACCGGGTCGAAGCAATCCGAGCGGCGCTAACCGACGAAGGAATCGAATTCGGCGACATCGAACTCGGGGTAATGGTCGAAGTTCCCTCGGTAGCGCTGATCGCGTCCGCCTTTGCCGAACACGTCGATTTCTTCTCGATCGGTACCAACGACCTCACCCAATACACGATGGCCGCCGATCGCCTGATGGGGTCGCTGAGCTCGCTTCACGATCCGTTGCACCCCGCGGTGTTGCGCCTGTGCGCAATGGTGGCCGACGCCGCCGCGCCGAAGGGGCTGAGCGTTTCGGTCTGCGGTCTTGCCGCCGCTGACCCGATGGCCGCCGTCATCTTCGCCTCGCTTGGCATCACGAAGTTGTCCGTTTCTGCCAACTCGGTAGATCTGATCAAAGCCACCCTTAGCGTGCAAGACGAAGAGATAGTGGGGCACGTATCCCGAGTGCTCGATTCTGCTGCAAGCGCCGAAGACGTACGAGCTGGTCTTGAACCCCATCTCCGCAGACCATGAGCGCGCCGCTCGATAGTCGGGTAGTGCGGATCGTTCGGTGGTTGCTCGATCAGGACGAACCAAGAAGCACATCAGAGCTCGCCGCCGATCTGGTGCTGAGTGAGCGAGCGGTCCGCTATCGCCTATCGGCGGTGCAGAACTTTCTTAGTTCCCATGGGGCCGACCTTCTTCGTCAACGTGGCAGTGGTCTGTCGATAGTTGGCGATGAGTCGACGCGTGTATCCATCCGGGAAGACCTCGACGCACGCACCTCTCCACCGAGGGTGTACGCCCCCGAAGAACGCGTCCATTTGCTTCTCGATGCGTTGCTGTGGACGTACCCCGACACGATTTCACTCGATCGTCTCAACGACGACCTCGAGGTGTCAAAGACATCTGCACGTCGCGATCTTCGGCGATGTGAACCCTGGTTCGAACGTATGGGTACGCCAGTTTTGAGAAAGCCCGGACAGGGGATCGCGCTACTGGGCTCTGAGCAGCGGGTCCGTCGTGCGCTCGTGCAGCTCTTTCTCGAGGCAGTGCCCGCCGATGTTCTCGATGAGTTGATGGTGTCTCCAATCGAGGAGACCCGGTTGTTGCAGGTCCGAGTTCCCGCCGGATTGCGAGACCGATTGGAATCTCTGGCGATTCACGAATGCGCGGAAGCCATTCGCCAGAGCCCACTTCGAGATCGCCTTGCCCTGGGCAATAGTGAGCTCCTCTACACGTTGTATCTCGCCATTACCGAAAGCCGGATCCGTCAGGGACGCTCGATCGCCCTTGAGCCTGGACAGTTTCTTTCGCTCATCGATCATCCGGCTTCCAGTGCCGTCAAGCAGCTCACAGAAAGTCTGCAAGCTCGGGGATGCGCTTCGTTCTCCGATGCCGAAGTCGCTGGACTAGCTGAATATCTCCTTGGCTTTGAGGCCTTGTTGTCACCGACCAGTGCGAGTGATGAGATCGATCAACTCGCAGCCGAGATGCTCGACATCGCGACCGAACGTCTGCACGCGAGCCTCGTCGACGATGACGAGCTGCGGCGAAGTCTGACAATGCACCTCACCCGGTTGGCTGTGCGGGTGCGGTACGGGCTCCCCGTACATAACCCGCTCGTCGCTGAGGTCGCCGAGCGCTACCCCGATGTACAGGCCGTGGCTGTCGACCTTGGAGAATTGGTCGGAGAGCGCATTGGCGCAACGGTCAACGAAGACGAGGTTGGCTTCATCACCATGTACCTCTCGGGTGCACTCGAGCGCGGCCATCTCCGACCGCGCAAGCGTGCAATGGTCGTATGCCCAAGTGGCATGGCCACCGCCTGGGTCTTGGTGTCACGGTTGCAAGCCGAATTTCCCGAGCTCACCGTCGCTGCGGTGCAGTCGGCCACGTCCTACGAGAGCGCAAATGACAATTACGACATCGTGGTCTCGACCGTACCCCTGACGGTTGAGGGAGCAGAAGTTGTTGTTGTGAGCCCTCTGCTGTCGTCAAGCGATGTGAGATCGATCCGAAATTGTATGTAAATCAACGAAACTGCGCGTTTCGGCGTGCATAGATCGAGAGTTTGTTACAACGCCAAGTCCTCTTTGTTAACAAAGTGTCACAGCGGTTAATTGGTCATATGGAGGTGGCGGCTGTCACAATAGTGCGGCAATCTCTATAAACACTCAAGAAGGGGGACTTCTTATGCAAGAGCGCTTACAGCGTTTTGGTGGGTGGCTCGCGGGCATGGTGATTCCGAATATCGGAGCATTCATCGCCTGGGGACTAATCACCGCTTTAGTAATTCCATCAGGATGGTTAGCCGAACTTGGATTCGGTGGAGGTAACGAAGGAGAAATCTGGGGAACGTTGACCGACGCACTCGTCGGCCCAATGATCACCTACCTACTTCCGACGCTCGTTGCCTACACCGGTGGCAAGCTCGTTCACGGTCACCGTGGTGGTGTCTTGGGCGCAATCGCCGTGTTCGGCGTGATCGGTGGAGCTTCCGTTGACCTTGAAAGCCTCGGCGACGGTGGTGCGTTCATGCAGAACCCACCACAGTTCCTCGGCGCAATGGTTGTCGGTCCGCTTGCGGGCTGGATCATGAAGAAGATTGACGAGTTCCTTGAGCCACGCACTCCAGCGGGCTTCGAGATGCTCTTCAACAACTTCTCGCAGGGTTTCGCTGGTCTTGGCCTCGTGTTCTTTTGCTACTGGATCATCGGTCCAATCTTCTCCGGTCTCGTCCGTGGATTCGCCTCGATCGTTGGTTCGATCGAGGAAGCTGGCGTTCTGCCACTTGCCGATATTCCGATTCAGTTCGGAAAGGTGTTGTTCCTCAACAACGCGATCAACCATGGTGTGCTCACACCGCTCGGCACCCAAGAGGTCGCCGATACCGGAGAGAGCTCGATCTTCTTCTTGCTTGAGACCAACCCCGGACCAGGCCTTGGCCTGCTCGGTGCGTACTGGTTCGCTGGTAAGGGCCTCGCCAAGTTGTCCGCACCTGGTGCGATCATCGTCCACTTCTTTGGCGGCATCCACGAGGTGTACTTCCCGTACGTCCTCATGAACCCAGTCATGATCGCAGCCATGTGGGCTGGCGGCATCTCTGCCGACATCATCTTCGTTGCGACCGACGCTGGCCTGAACGGTCCGCCGTCTCCGGGGTCCATATTTGCCTACATCATCAACACCCCAGCTGACGCAGGGGCGGCGATAGGTGTCTACGCCGGTGTGGCGGTCGCTGCGATCGCCTCGTTCGTGGTCGGATCAGCGTTACTCAAGCTGTTCCCGGTCAAGGATCTCACCGACACCGACATCGATACAGCCGATGCTGGTATTGGCGACGCAATCCCAGATGTACCGGGCATGAACATCCCAGGCGCGAGCGCCTAGTAATTATTCAATATCAGGGGCGGGTGTCCCGGGCATTGTTTGCTCGGGGCACCCGCTCTTTTGATCCTCAGCGGAAAGCTTTGACGGGTCGCCGGGGTTGTAGATCAAAGAGAGGTCAAAATAGTGAGTGATTCAGTAGTTAAAAAAGCCGACGAAGTGAAGCTGATTGTCTTTGCTTGCGAAGCTGGCATGGGCAGCAGCCTTATGGGCGCCAACCAGCTGAAAAAGATGGTCAAGAAGGCCAAGCTAGATATCGAAGTCATCCACTCGCCGGTCGGTCAAGTACCAGAGCACGCCGATGTGATCGTGACCCACAAGTCGCTGGCCGGTCAGGCCAAGAACAGCTTTCCAAATGCCGCCATCGTGCCGTTCATGATGTTCTTTGGTGATCCTGCAGTGAAGGGCCTCGTTGAGACCCTCAAGGCTGGCAACGACGTCGAATCGAAGCTCTAATGGCGGTTGCTGACATGCCGTCTCTGGCGCGGGAGGCGGTCATCACAGGGCTGCCCTCTGTCACCAAAGAGGAAGCGATCACCTACGTTGGATCGATGCTCGTTGAACGAGGCCACGTCGGTGATGACTACGTCGCTGCGATGTTGGAACGAGAAGAAACCGTCTCGACCTTCCTTGGCAACGGCGTCGCCATGCCACACGGCACGTTCGAGAGCCGTGACTCGGTCAAGAGCACCGGAATCGTCGTTGCTCAGTATCCCGACGGTATCGATTGGGGTGTAGGCACCGCACACCTTGTCATTGGACTTGGAGCAGTCGGCGATGACCATGTTGGAGTTCTCAGCCACATTGCTGAGATTCTCCAAGATGAAGAAGTCGCCGAGGAGCTCTGGACCACCGACAACGCCGAGCACCTCTATTCGGTGCTCGCAACCAGCCAAGACGAAGAAGAGGCGGGCCCAGTCGAGCGGACCGTCACTATTTCGGGGGAGGGCGGGCTTCATGCACGCCCAGCAAGCTTGATCGTGGAGTTCGCCAAGGGTTTCGATGGCACTATCACGATCTCAAAAGGGGAAAAGACCGCGAAGGCAACCAGCATCATGAGCGTGCTGGCGCTTGGAGCAGTCGCTAACGACGTCGTCGAAATTGTCGCTGATGGAGCCGATTCCGGTTCTGCTACGGCAGCTGTCGACGAAGTCGAACGAATTCTCACCACACCTGAAAGCGAGCTGTAGACCATGGGTCGATTCAATCAAGATCAACTTTTCGAGCGAGCGAAAGAACTCCTCAATGCACAACCAGATCCATCCGGTCAGGTTGACCTCGTCGCCGACAAGGGTTCAATCATCATTGCCGCGGATCCCAACGACATGAAGGACGCTTTCAAGCGGATCAAGAAGGTTGATGGCTTCCGATGGGTGGTCATCAACCGAGAAGATCTATTTGCAGCAAACACCCTGTCGCTTGGCTCTAAGGCTGGGCTCATGGACGGAGACGGTGCAGTCTTGAAGGCAGCCAACCTGCCTCGCAAGAAGGTCTAAGTCCTTCCTCTGTTGTCGTCGTAGTTGGCGCGTGCATTGTGCGGTGTCGCCCGCTACCATGACTCCGCCCACTCTTATGAGTGAGCCGTGAGTTGGCCAATAGCCAACATGCGTTAGGTCCCGTGGTGAAGTCTGGAGTTCACGCCGCCCTGTCAAGGCGGAGGTCGCGAGTTCAAATCTCGTCGGGAC
>CAYTUB010000101.1:0-11071 GCA_964441145.1 uncultured Acidimicrobiales bacterium | reverse complement strand
GCGCTCGACTCATAATCGGGAGGTCGTGGGTTCGAGTCCCACCGTCGCTACCTTTTCCGCTGGCTTCGCCAGCTCCAGGGCTCGGATCCGGCCCTAGCGGGCCTCGACCTCGCTCCTGCTGGCCAGAGGCCCCTTTCCCGCCCCGACCGGCTTCGCAGCTCGGGGCTACCGGAGGGATTTCTGTGAGTCTGTGGTTAAGCAGGCCCCTTTTCCGCCCCGACCGGCTTCGCAGCTCGGGGCTACCGGAGGGATTTCTATGAGTCTGTGGTTGAGCATGCGCCTTTCCGCCCCGACCGGCGATGTTGTGAGCCCTAGGCGACTGTGATGGCTGGAATGAACAAGAACAAGACTTGGGGCAAGAAGTTTGTGAGAGTGCGGGGCCGCGCTTACACGCGGCGACAGGAGTGCCTATCCTGGAGTCTAGAGAACGCCGCTGGTGTGGGCCTCGCTCGCATCGATGGTAACGTTCTTATGTTCCACACAACCTAGGGCGTTAGCTCAATTGGTAGAGCACCGGTCTCCAAAACCGGGGGTTGCGGGTTCAAGTCCCTCACGCCCTGCAAACGCAAGACGATTAGATCTCAACTGCCGGCAGAATCGCTGGTGGAGGCCAAAGTGTCACAACCCATGAACCGAGAACAGCGCCGCATGCTGAAGAAGCAGGGCCAAGAAGTAGACGAGGAAGGTCAGGTCACCGCGACCAAGACCTCCAGCAAGAGTTCCGGAGCCGGTAGTGGCGGCCGCGTTACCGATAAGGGTGGCACGGGTACAACAAAGACCGAATCGCGCAAGCGTGAAGCCCCCGAGGTCGAGGAACGCACCAGCCCGGCACAGTTCACCCGCGAGGTGCGGTCTGAGCTTCGCAAGGTTGCATGGCCAACAAAGCCAGAGGTCATCAACTACTCGCTCGTCGTCTTGTTCACCGTCATCGTGTTGACGGTATTTATCGGTCTTCTGGATTGGCTCTTCTCAACGACGGTTCTCGAACTGTTCCAGGTTTCCTAAAGCAAGGAATCGTGCCGGGATAGCGCCGAATCAGGCGTAGTCTCCTTGGTGCGCTGTACAGTTGCGGGCGAATCCGATTTCGAGCAGGAAAGCACCATGGAAGAAGAGCAGGCAAACGCCATGGGCGATGTCGATACAAGCACCGATGTAGAAGATCCCTCCAACGCCGTTGAAGTGATCGAGACTGCAGAGGTTGACGACTCCGTTGTTGATGCAGCGGACACCGCGCAAGAACAAGTTGTCGAAACCGAAGATAATGGCGCGGACGAAAGCGAAACCGCAGCCGCTGATTCTGTCGATGAAGCACCCGGCGATGAAGCAGCTGCCGATGAAGCACCTGTTGCTGATTCTGTCGATGAGGCCGAGGTCGAGAGCGAGGATGCCCTCTTTGAGGATCCCGAGCCTGCGCCGCGCCCACAGAGCCCCTTCGACCGCCCAGGCCGTTGGTATGTTGTCCACACCCAGAGCGGACACGAAAAGAAAGCCCAGCAAAACCTTCAGGCCCGTACCGCTTCGATGAACATGGACGAGCGGATTTACGAGACGGTCATCCCGATGGAAGACGTCGCAGAATTCCGCAACGGCAAGAAGGTCATTGTTCAAAAGAAGATGTTCCCGGGCTACCTGCTCGTTCGCGCTGAACTCGACGATGATGCGTGGTACGTCATCCGCAATACGCCGTCGGTCGTAAACTTCGTCGGTTCCGGCGGAAAGCCTTCACCACTGCTTCGCCGAGAGGTCGAGACCTTCCTGCATGTAAAGGAAGAAGGCGTCGAGGCAGAGGCCTCGCCGCGTACCAAGGCTCGTCTCGAGTACGAAATGGGCGAAACGGTGCGTGTCAAGGAAGGTCCGTTTGCCGACTTCTCCGGCGAGATCGTGGAGATCAACGAGGACCAGCTCAAGGTCAAGGTGCTCGTCAACATCTTCGGACGAGAAACTCCCGTCGAGCTCGAGTTCTCCCAAATCGCGAGGCTCTGATCTCTCGGGGGCAGGCTTCGCCATTTTGCCCCCTCGAGCTGCAGAGCATCACTCGCTGCGGGCTCGATCCGTCGCTGCGCTCCTCGACTCGCGCCGCAGATTGGCGGCTCTCGACGGCTGCGGTGAATCGCAGATGCGCCAACATGTAGTGCCGCAATCGGGTTGCGCGGTCTGGAAACCACCGGCAGAATGGTCCGTCGGTTTATCAATTCTCTCGAATCGATCCTCTCTAGGAAGTCTTATGGCAAAAAAGCAAGTCTCTGCAGTCGTCAAGATTCAGATCCCAGCTGGTCAGGCATCGCCGGCCCCACCCGTCGGTACCGCTCTTGGCCCGCACGGTGTCGCGATCATGGACTTCTGTAAGGCCTACAACGCGCAAACCGAAGACAAGCGTGGCCAGATCATTCCTGTCGAGATCAGCATCTTTGAAGATCGCACGTTCTCGTTCATCACCAAGACTCCACCTACGGCATTCCTTCTTCGCCAGGCGGCAGGCCTCGATAAGGCTGCAATGGAGCCTGGCCGTGAAGTCGCAGGTTCAGTGACCGGGGCACAGGTACGCGAGATCGCCGAAACCAAGATGCCCGACCTCAACGCCAACGACATCGAGGCAGCAATGCTTCAGGTCGAGGGCACCGCCCGCTCGATGGGGCTCGAAGTCAAGTAGATCGCACACTGCTCGCCGGTTCCAGTACCTCAGGGCCGGGAGCAAAAACAATGAGGGAGCCACTATGGCGCAAGGTAAGAAGTACAAAGATGCTGCTCGCAGCTACGACCGCGAGGGAATGCATTCCATCGAGGACGCAACCCAGGTTTTGTCAGCTTTCCCAAAGCGGAAGTATGACGAGACCGTCGACATCGCCGTTCGGCTTGGGGTTGACCCACGCAAGGCCGACGAGATGATCCGTGGGACCGTGTCTTTGCCTGCAGGCACAGGTAAGACCGTTCGAGTCGCAGTCTTCGCCCAGGGCGATGCAGCCCAGGCAGCTCGCGATGCCGGAGCTGAGTTTGTCGGTGCCGATGACCTCGCTGAGCAGGTTGAGGGTGGCATGCTCGACTTTGACGTCACCATCGCGTCGCCCGACATGATGCCCTTGGTTGGCAAACTCGGCCGAGTGCTTGGTCCTCGAAGCCTGATGCCAAACCCAAAGACCGGCACCGTCACCCCAGATGTGGCCAAGGCTGTTGAAGAGTTCAAGGGTGGCAAGGTCGAGTTTCGTACCGACAAGTTTGCCAACGTCCACGTTCCCGTTGGGAAGGTCAGCTTCTCGACCGACGACCTGGCGAAGAACATCGAATCGGTCATGGACGAGTTGAAGCGCCTCAAGCCAGCTGGAGCCAAAGGCCAGTACATCAAGAAGGCATCGATCTCCTCGACCATGGGCCCAAGCGTCAAGCTCGACGTCAACCAGTTCTAGCGCTGTTTCGAACAGCGAATACATGAACAATTGAAGCGTCGAGCCATCGGGCTCGACGCTTCGTCCTTTTTCGCCGCCCTCTAGTTGCCGGTAGGGGAGGACAACGTTCGTCCGTTCGGGGTCGCGAGAGTGACCGCCACCGTTGTGTCCTGGGTCAAGACGAATGTTCCGGTCGCTGCTTGTGCCGTCGTGGTCAGTCGCGAGTCAGTACTGGTCGCAGCGCCCACCGATCCACGTATCGCAATGGTGAGGTCATCGTTTTGTACCAAGGGCTGATGCCCAATATCGAGCTCATAGTGAACGCCCTCGGCGACTTGTCCAACGAGTTCGAGGCTGACCGAGTTTGTGCCGCCACTTGGAACCGCGACCACAACTTCATGACGTCGCCAGCCAAATTCGGTCCACGAACGGCTCAGCTCCGGTTCGGTCGCACCGGTGATCGAGCGAACCTCGTGGGGAGTGTGGATCACCAGAACTGCGCGGTTGGTGCTCAGGGGGTAGCCGTGGTTGTTGCCAGAGGCGTACCTCGGCAAGCCCAGAGGAGCGGTGTTGGTCAAAGTGATCGTCAGGTTGGCCTCGACGTCACCGGTCAACGGGTCGATTTCTGCCTCGTAGCGAACATCGCGCTCCAAATAGGGATCTAGCTTGTTCGGGCCGCCATTGAGATGTGACACAGCCAGGTAGTCCTGCCCGGTCGCTTCTGGGACTCCGCCGGAAAGGCCGATTGCCTCCACGAGCGACAATGCATCATTGTTGAACGGGACGAGCAGAATTCGGTCTTGCTGCGCGGACCGAACGAGTTCATGGACGTGCTCGGGAGTTATATCGATGTCGTTGGTTAGGAGCGCGTCAAAGGTTGCTGCAACGAGTTCGGCCAAGAACTCTTCGCGCTCATCTCGGACGTCGAAGCTTGCGTACTGGTCGATATGGACCAGTTGGCTAAAGCCCTCGCTCGTGACGTTGATCCCCGCCTCTTCGAGATGCACGTCGCCTGCAATACCGACGAGAACTCCCAGCGCTTGGGTATCGAGATACAGCACGCCGTCGACCTGTGCTCCTCCCATGTTTGGATAGAGATCGGCAAGCGAGTCAGCCAGGCTCGGAAAGTCCGCCATGGCAGTGAAGTTCTGTGAGAACAACCAGGGGTGATGTTCAAGGAAGCGTTGGGTAGGGGGAGAAGTGAAGGCCGCCGGAGTTGTCGGACGAGAATTCGCAACGTCCGGGCGGTCTGCTCGAACGAGTGATATCTCGCCGTTATCGATGGTGACGAGAGCGGTCCCGCCAGCGAACCCGCCGAGCTCTCGAGCCTCAGCGGTGTTGCCAAAAAGGACCAGGTATGACCGCTGACTTGGTGATCCAAGCAGGTCGAGTAGGGCATCGACGAACGGAATCTCGGAGAACGAATCGATTGGGCCAGCTTGCTCCTCGACATCACTGAGTCGCCGGTCCAGCGTCTCGATGACCCACACGCTTCGGTTTTGGCCTAGCTCGTTCTTGAGGTTCGCCAACGAAGCGACAAGGTCTTCAGCGGTTGTTGCGAGCTGCTCGACTTGCGCGACATCAAGTCCCGTTTCATTGACTAGCTCGCCGAGGTCAGCACCTTGGTCAAGCGCGTCTGTTGCCTGCGATAGCACGTGGTATGCAGAGTCCAGAGGGGCTTGTACAGCGCCAAGGTTCTGCGCAGCGATTGGAAACCGGGCGAGCATGGTGACAAAGGGAGAGGAGAGGTCAGCGCGGATGTGCGCTACATCATCCCTGGCGTCCGCTGTTGCGCGTTGTGCCCTGTGGATTTCGCCGAGCCGGGCAGCCGCAACCCCCTCGCGAAGCGAGCTCTCGGCTGACCGCGCAAGTCGTTGGCCGTCGCGGAGCCCGAGTCCTGCACCAACAACGATGACCGCCGTAACGAGCACGGCCACGGCTCCAAGGAGCGTCACTCGCCAACGAACGCTGCGCGGTGACTGTACGAACGCGGCGATACCGAGGATGAGCCACATCGATGCTGCGACGATGGCACTCAGAAATGGGACGGTGTAATCGTCGAACGACAAGGTTGACCAAAAGAGGCCGCCGACCACACCAACATAGGCCAGCGAGTTGCCCGGCGTCGTAGAAGACCCAGCCTGAGCAAAGTGGCTACTCCAGCTAAATCGGCGCGAGGTGACGAGAAGCGCGACGAGTGCACCTACCGCTGCAGCGATACCCGCTCCTGGCACGAACCCAAGGGCAATGAGCGTCGCCCCGAGGAGAAATCGACGCGGCGCGTAGTTGCACGCTGTTGCGACTACAAGGCCAAGGATCGTCACCCAAATCAGGTCAGGCCATCGGCTGCCTACCGGTGACACCCCAAAGACTTCGACCTGAATCAGAGCGATGGTCGTGCATGCCACTACGGCACCGCACGTCGATGGCCGCAACAATAACGACCTAGATATTTCCCGCTCAATTTCCCGCATAAGAGATAGTCGGATCTCACTCTCCATTCGTGAGCCAGGATTTCTACGATTTGCTTTTGTCGTGCGCTAACAAATTCGTCGCTCGCTCCGACACAGATCGGGTAAGCAAATTGATGCGGGGAGACAGAGATGTCTAATAGGCCAGTTACTGGCGTTGCTGTGCGGGGTTCTACGCAACAGAGCAATGCCGCGGGGAGCTCATCAGCTCGACTAGGGAGGCCGCAGCGCCTTCGAGTGATTGCGATCTTGTCGGGTGGTGTAGCGCTGATCGTGATCGGGCTCGCCACTATGTTGTTGGCAGCGGGAACCGGTTCGTCGGGCAACCTGTTGTTCTTGGTGAGCGCGTTGGCGTGGGCTATCGCTGCCTACAACGGCGCCTTTCACGCACACATCACGCGTGACGAGACGCGAATCCTGCCTCTCGCCGGGGTTTCGGCCTTGGCAGCCGCCGGCGTGGTGGCGGCGTTCAGCATGGTGCTGGGAGCATTCGACCTTTCGCTCAGCGAACTGGCTACGGCATCTGCAGGCTCCTCCGTTGCATTGGTTCTGGGCTTTTGTGGAAGTCGTCTCGTACTGCAACGGCTCTGGAAACACGGGCAGTTCAGATCGAGAGCGATTGTTGTTGGCTCGGGGCAAATCACCAAGGAACTTGCGCTGGAACTCGCCCACCGCCCCAACCTCGGAATCGATGTCGTGGACTATGTGCCTGTTGGCCAGGACGGTGAAGACCCATCACAACGTTTCGCCGACGAGTTAGCGATATCACTCGAATCGCATGTGCCGGATCGCTTGATTGTGGGCGAAGTCGACGCCGATGACGGCAGTCTCTTGCCAGCGTTGCGATTGGCCGGAACCATGGGAACCCGGGTGTACGTCCTTCCGCGGCTTCACTCTATGGGCTTGGGAAACTCTCTTTTCGCTCCCGATCAGCTCCGAGGTTTTCCGCTCCAGCGTGTCAACCGTTGTGCTCATCCTGGGCTTGCGTTGTCCACTAAACGAGCGATCGACATTGTCTTCTCGGCCGTAGCATTGACGTTCGCGTTGCCAGTTCTCGTAGCCGCCGCGATCGCCGTAAAGACGACGTCTCGCGGTGAGCTGCTCTTTTGGCAAGAACGTGTAGGCCGCAGCGGTGAATTGATCCGCATTCCAAAGTTTCGATCGATGCGCAGCAGCGACACAAGTGACTTTGAGTGGACTGCCGACGACAGGACGACACCAGTTGGTCGTTTCTTGCGTCGAAGTGCAATCGACGAGATTCCGCAATTGTGGTCCGTGCTCCGAGGCGACATGAGCCTCGTCGGGCCGAGACCGGAACGGCCAGCCTTCGTGACACAGTTCGCGGCCGAGCACGTGGACTACACCTCGCGACATCGGATGCGAGCAGGTCTGACAGGTCTGTCTCAGATCGCAGGTCTCCGAGGTGACACCTCAATTGCTGAGCGGGCCAAATTCGACAACCTCTACATCGATCAGTGGAGCCTCGTTGGGGACTTCATGATCATGCTCCGAACCGTGGGAGCCATTATTGGCGAACGGTCCCGGGTTGAGGCTCAACGTGATTTCGAGCAGGCGCTCCTGTCTATGGACGACGCCGCTTCACCGATCGTTATCGATGCCAGAGGTCGACGTTCAGTCGATCTTCAACCCGCAGGGAGAACCGGAAGTGTTTGATACTGATGAATGGGCAGCACCGCTGTCGATCGCTGAATTACTCAAGATGGCAAGGCGCTGGTGGTGGATATCTATCCCATCGTTCGGTCTTGCTATCGGGCTCGCAATTTTGTTCACAACGCAGGCCACTGCCGTGTATCAGGCGGAAGCCGAGGTCGTAATTCGGACCGAAGAATCTGCGAACCTCTTTCCACTGAGCGACGCAGACATCCTCACACGATCACCCTCAGCAGAAGCCGGATTCCTCGAGTCAACCGAGTTCGAGCTGGCAGCTATCGACGCCGCGGAGTCTGAGGCCGAGGTCCTGGTGGACGTTGGTGATGTGAATTCGAGGGTCGAGCCGAGCTTCATTAGTTTCCAAGCGAGTGCCGGAACCGCCGAGGAAGCAGCGCGGGTAGCCCAGGCTTGGGCCCAGACCTATATCGACCTGCGTCATGAGCGCGATGCGAGCGAGGTCACCCAAACAATCTCAATCCTTGAGTCTCGACTCGGTGATCTCGACGCTGAACGACAAGTACATCTCGAAGTAGTGAGCTCGCTCGACGAAGCCCTACAGCGCTCGACCGACACAACGGAAATCTCACAGCTGACGACGCAACGATTGGTTCTGCTGCAGGCTTTGGAGCCGTCACTTGAACCACTCGATGCTCAGGTTGAAGTGATCTCCGATGAACTAGCCGATCTGTTGCTCGTAGCCGACTTCTTCGATGGCGAAAACCTGAGTGCACGAATCAACCGGACGGCGACGGTTCCTGAGGCGCCTTCGTCTCCATCATTGCCGCGCAACCTTGCGCTCGCGATTGTTGCCGGCAGCCTTCTGGCAATCGGTGCCATTGTTCTCGCCGAGTCTCTCGACGATCGGGCCCGTTCTGTGGAAGCGGTCAGCCGTCACCTCGGTATCGGTGGATTGTCGAGTGTTCCCTACCGTCGCAAGGATGACGAATCGATTGCAACCACGACCGGACCGATCGCTGAATCCTTCCATCGGTTGGCTTCGGCCATCGATTTCTCCGAGTTGGCAGGTACCTCATCAAAGGTGTTGATGTTCACGAGCGCGAATGCGTCGGAGGCCAAAACAACGACGGTGACTCGCCTCGGTGCGACCCTTGCCCGACAAGGTCGGCGAACCCTGGTGATCGGTGCAGACTTGCGCCGCCCATTGCTCTCCAACCGGCTCCACCTCGGCAGCGGCCCAGGGCTAGGAGAGGTGCTGGGCGGTCTTTACTCGTTCTCGAACTGCGTCACCGAGGTCCCCGGTCACGAGGGGCTGTTTATGCTTCGATCAGGCACGGTTGCCACGGAGTCTTCGCCGGTCGACCTCTTGCGCACCGATGCTCTCGAAGCCCTCATCGAGGAGATTCGTCCAGAGTTTGATCACATCCTTATCGACAGCCCGCCTGTTCTTCCCGTTGTCGATGCATTGGAAATCGCACGGGTGTGTGACGGAGTCGTGCTGAACGTTTTCGCAGGCAAATCACGGCTTGCTCGTGTCGAGCGAGCTCTTGCGATGATCATGCAAGCCACCAGATCCCCGGTGATTGGATTTGTACTCACCGGTACCCGGGCGAAGGAAGATTCCTATCGAGGTGACTACTACACCGCCGCGAAACCAATGCTCATGGCATCCCCAAGTAACCGCCGGACAGGACAGCTAGTGGCCGCTGATGGTGCGCGGTCGCGCCTGTCAAAACCCCTCTCCCCAAAGCATGCCCCACCGACCGAGATCATCGTTCAGGACCCAGTGCCGTACGGAGAGGTCCCGAACAAGTTGGCTTTGGAAGCCAGTCAGGGCACGAGCGGTGCCACCCAAATCGATGCCGTCACCTTCGCGGTCGACGAACAAGAGAGCGAGGCGACCAACGCGGTTGCTGAGTCAAATGGAAAGGAAAGAAAGAGAATGAGATCACTGAGAAAAATGCTCTCTGTGATTGTGGCGGTCGGGGTGCTCTTAACAACAGCTCCACTTGGCGCGCAATCATATGAAGGCACCTCTATCGAGGAGGGAATCTTCTTCATACCTGCCGATGTGGGGGGTGGATCTGATATTGACTTCTCCGTTGCGGGACTTGCCCCGGACAGCGAAATCGGCTTCGTGCTCTTCGACGCGTCGGGTGACGATGTCGACGGTCTTGAGGTCGAGGTTCTTGGACGCGTCGTTGTTCGCTCGGATGGGTCGGGAAACTTCAACGGCGATATCAGCCTGCCAGCTGGTCTTGAGCCAGGCCTCTACACAGTCCAGGTGGATGGCACCAGCGCAGACGGTTCCCCCTTTGCGACCGAGGTGACCTTCTCGGTCACCGCTGCTGCGGCTGCCCAAGCTGACGCCGACAGCAACGACGATGACAGCACTGCAGAGCTTGCTCTGACGGGCTCCAGCAGCAGTCGCACGGCTCTCAATGGCGCACTGATCATCGCAGCTGGCGTTGCGCTGGTCTTCTTTGCATCACGTCGAAAGGAGGAGCCTCTCATCACGACTGATGCCTGAATCAACTCCAAAGACTGATTCGCATTAGCGAGTGGCCATCGACACCTGAGGAGGTCGATGGCCACTTTGCGTTCGCACTACGTGTGGAATCACCTTTGCGGCTCGCTAGCATCAAGCTCGTTCGAAAATCAGATATCTGCCGCAGACCTCACGCACACCGATAAGTCGTGAGTAGGAGATCGCAATGACGCACAATCGTGTGTTGGGACGTTCGCCGTGTCTTCGGTGGGCGTCCTTTTGAGATTTTGGCCACTCCGGTCGAGCGAGAAGGACTCAATCACGAGAGCCAGAGAGGCTCAGCACAGGAGTCAGAACATGGGAGAACCACGAGCCGACAAGGTGGCAGTGGTCGCCGAGGTCAAAGAGAAGCTCGAAGCCGCTGACGGCGTCGTGCTGACCGAGTACCGCGGACTCGACGTCCCGGCAATGGCCGAACTGCGTTCGACCCTGCGCCCGGCTGGCGGCGAGTACAAGATTTACAAGAACACCCTCGTGAAGTTGGCAGCCAACGAACTCGGGATGGATATCGATGAGTTCTTGACCGGTCCGGTCGCTCTGGCCTTCGTCGGCCAAAAAGCAGACGGTTCCAAAGGTGACCCGGCCGCGGTTGCCAAGGCGCTGAAGGAATACGCGAAGTCCAACGAGGCACTCGTCCTCAAGGGCGGCGTTCTTGACGGCAACCCACTGACCGTCGACGACATCAAGGCGCTCGCTGACCTACCTTCTCGCGAGGTGCTCTTCGCAGAGTTTGCCGGAGCGCTCGAGCACATGCTCGGCGACTTTGCTGGCTTGCTCGATTCGAAGCTGCGTGAGTTTGTCTATGGCATGGAGGAGCTCGTCGAAAAGGGTGGCCCCGGTGGAGCGGGCAGTGGAGACAGCGCCGCAGCCGCACCCGCCGAAGAGTCGGCCGACGATGCGCCGGCTGCTGATGAAGCGTCCAGCGACGAATCCGAATAGTCCGTTACCAACCATCTACGAAATCAAGACCGAAGAAACAGGAGAGCTGAAATGGCTACCAAGGAAGAAATTCTCGAAAGCATCGAGAACATGACCGTCCTCGA
>CAYTUB010000100.1:0-11074 GCA_964441145.1 uncultured Acidimicrobiales bacterium | reverse complement strand
CGGTTGCCCCCTCAGCGGCGATCGCCTCGACCGGTTCACGATTGATGTCGTAGGCAACCGCTTCGTGCCCATCCTCCATCGCCCGGCGGACCAAGCCCGCGCCCATTCGCCCAATTCCTACCATTCCAAACTGCATGTCCGGCCTCTCGTCTACGAACCGAGTGAAGATCCTCGGTATACGGTCAACCCATCATGGCCGCGAATCCTTCACCCTGCGGCATTATTTGCAGAATTGAGTGATACGTGCCGGAAGAAAATGAGGACACCGCGGTATGTATCGAACCCGACGGCTCCGATTTCACGCTTGGCATCGCACGCGAAGTCCTTTCGTTCGCGCTCTTCGAGGCTGGCGCGACGGCGATAACCCAGACGCCCACCGGAGGTCTCCTCTCCGGATTCGCGACGCACCTCGCCGCGCAATCAGCGATCGAGACTCTGTTGGATACGTATCCAAAGTTGATTTCCAGAATCGAGATCAGCAACGACGCCGATCATGATTGGACGACAAGCCAGCGTGGTGGGTTCACCCCAACACGAGTCGGCGTGTGGAACATCAGGACTCCCTGGACTGGGGCCCCCGACGACGTCGAGCCTGTCCATGACCTCCAGATAGATCCAGGCGCGGCGTTTGGTCATGGAGCGCACCCGACAACGCGCTTGGCTCTCGCGATGATGACTCCACATCTCACCCCCGACATCGAACTCATCGACATTGGAACAGGCACGGGGATCTTGGCGATCGCCGCCGCACGAGCTGGCGCAACCGTCCAAGCGATCGACAATAGTGACGCAGCCCTAGAGTCCGCCGAGGCAAATATCGCTCTCAACAGCAACAACCCATTCGAATACGTGTCGACGAACATCACCCTCGCCAAAGGGGATGCTGCCGACATCACTCCCAGACCCCAAAGCATCGTGGTCGCCAACGTGACCGTGGACGTTCAGCGCCAAATTGCGCCTCGCTTTCGCGACGTTCGACACGTCATTGCCTCGGGCCTACTGTGTCGACATGTACGAGAGGTACAAAACCTCTACCCTCTCCATAGTGCAAAGCGCATTGGTTGTGTTGGAGAATGGGCAGCGGTCGAGCTGCGCCTCGACCCCGATGTCCGCTCGAGGGATTCCTAGCTCATGAATAATCGCCAACATCGCGACGACTACTACCCCATTCGGTGGAAGGTCGCGGACGCTATTGAGGACCTTTTCCTTCTCCATCGCAATACCGCGATCGGCGTGCTGGCACTGCTTGGGATCGGGGCAATCGTCTTGGGCCTTTTGATATTTGACGGAGACGGCAGCACGGTTACCGAGACGACCTCGGCAACCGCACAACCTGCTCAAGAGGACGACGCCGAAGCGGCCGAGACCACAACGACGTCGACGACCACCGAGACCACCACGACAGCTGCGCCCGAGACGACCACCACGACGACAACATCGGCACCCGAAACCACAACGACCACCACCACGGCCGCACCCGAGACCACAACGACAGAGGCAGTCTCACCGCGCGCTCCTGCCAACGACGGGGTAGTTGCCGCCACCCAAAGCGGGCGACTCCTGCGTCTTACCGAGACGACGGTCCAAGTCATTGGCGGCCTACCCAGCGAGGCTGCCGCAGACGACACCTTGGCGATCGCTGCGGAGACCTTCCCCAACTTCACGATCGATGACAGCCAAGTAGTCGACGCTTCCTTCTCCGACGACATGGCGTTGACGATCCGGATCGATGCACCGGACCTCTTCGACTACAACAGCGACGATCTCAACTCGATCTACTTGCCCATCATCGATGAACTCGCCGCGTCGATCATTGCCGAAGGCTGGTCCGTCCAAGTAGGCGGCCATACCGACGCTTCGGGCCCCACCGCTGGTAATCAGGTGCTGAGCGAGGGTCGAGCAACAAGTGCAGCAGCACGTCTACGAGATCAAGGTGTGAACGCTGATCTCGTAACCACCGTCGGCTTTGGCGAGACTCAGCCCATCGGCGACAACGCCACCGAAGCCGGCCGCCTCGCGAACCGGCGGGTCGAATTCATCCTCACGCCATAGGACCTGCAACAGCGAACTCAGCTTCGCTGTGCCCAATCAGCTTCGCTGTGCCCACCACGCGTCGAGGCGAGCCTCAAGCTCGCCGCGTTCGAGAGCCCCTTCGGTTCGCTTGACCTCGAGCAACATTTTGACGGCCTCGCCAACCTGTGGCCCTGGCTCAATTCCGAGATGGTCCATCACCGCGCGACCATCCATATCTGGACGCTCAGCCGCTTGACGATCCGCCTCAGCGAGTTCACCGATCCGTCGCTCGAGGTCGTCCATTGCACGTTGGATCCCCTCGAGCTTTCGCGCGTTTCGGGTGGTGCAGTCGCAGCGAATGAGATGGTTCAGCTGACCAAGGAGCGGCCCGGCTTCACGGGCGTATCGGCGCACAGCCGAATCAGACCACCCATCGGAATATCCCTTAAAGCGCCCCGACATCCGGACGAGTTCGGAAACATCCTCGATGATGTCCTCGTCAAACTCGAGCGCTGTAAGACGCTTTCTCGTCATCCGAGCACCAACAGCCTCATGATGACGGAACGTCACTCCGTCGCCATCGATCTTTCGCGTCCGAGGCTTTCCAACGTCATGGAACAGCGCCGCCAGACGGACACGTAGCTCAGGACGGGTCTTCGCAGTCACCGCAACCGTGTGCGCCAACACATCTTTGTGCCGATGGATCGGGTCCTGTTCCATCCGCAATAACGGGAGCTCAGGCGCAATATCGAGCATTCGACCCGCGTCGAAGATCCCCCACAACGAGTCGGTGGGATCCTCAGGCATGAGCGCCTCGATGAGTTCCTCGGCTTCTTGAGTACTGGCCACGGCAAGGAAGGATACCCAGGAGCAATTACTCTTCTCCAGGTGCCTACCGATCTTCCCCCACCGCCAAGCGCACCCCCGCCGCCAAATACTGCACCCGTCGAAGGCCCGGACCAGGGCAAAAACACGGACAACCCCATCGCTGTGGCGGCCCTTGTCTGCGCGCTACTCGCTCTGATTCTGTCCATCGTCATCATCGGCGGGTTCGTCGCGATCATCAGCATCGTGCTCGCGATCATTGGGCTGCGACGTTCGACCGAGCTCGGCCGGGGTAAGGGCATCGCCATTGGCGCAATAGCGCTCTCGGTTCTTGCAATCCTCGCCTCGGTGGTCGCCACCGTGATCTTGTTCGCCTGGATCAATACCGGCGAAGACTTCGAGATCGACGGAATCGCATCGCGATCGACCAATACCGAGTTCCCGCCGCAAGCAGACCTCGACGAAGTCGAGTGCACGACGTCCGAGGGCGGCGACACCGCGCTTGCAATCGTGACGATCACGAACCGGTCAGGCGGCCAGAGCAACTATCAGATCACCGTTGCATGGGAAGACGACACCGGCGACGAGATCGTCGGGACGCTTCGGTCCGAATTCCTCCCCGCCGACGACTCCCAAACAATGCGGCTCTTTGCCCCACAAGCAGACGCCGACCCAACGAGCTGTCGAGTGACCCGCATTGAACGCTCATTCTTTGGGCTCTTCAACTAGCGAGAGAACCCACCCGGAGCTATCAGGGGAGTAGGGCCTTGGCCAGGCCAGCGAGCTCCGGAAGCTCCTGTCCGGCAGCTGGGTCCTTTACACGTGCGCTGACGATGACTCCGCCGAAGATCTTGGACTCCTCGATGTCGACCTCGAGAGTCCATCGACTGCCCCAGACCGTGAGGTGAACCGTGCGCAACCCGTCGTCGTCAACGACTTCGACAGCATCGCGCATGCCCCAGTCGTCTCCGCTAAGAATCCCGTTGAACCACGAGAGCGCTCGATCGAAATCCATCGGGCGATGCAGCTGCGATACAACAGTCAGTTCTTGTATAGACACGTCAGTCCTGGCCTTTCGGCCCCAGACTCCGCCCGTGCGAGAACAGAACGTAGCGGCATCTGCCCAGGCTGTCGAAACAAGAACAGAATTTTTTGGGACGGCGTAGAAGCTCGCTCCGTCGAGTGGCAAGACAAATGCCACCCCGAGGCACACGATCGCTACCAAAATGCCGAACATAGAATGGGGATGGTCCCATCACAGCGGTTGAACCAGCCCCAAGGAAGCCATGACTGAACAAAACGATGCGGTGGGACGCCTCGGCAGAAACAACCGCCTGTCCCTCATTGGCTCGGTAGTCAACGGTGCCGTTGGCTTTATCGTCATTCTCGTTCTCACCCGTGGTCTTGGAACGGACGGCGCCGGCGTGGTCTTCATCGCCGCCGCAGTGTTCAACATCGCCATGCAGACCGCCGTGATCGGCACAGACGCCAGCCTCGTGCGGTTCATTGCCCAAGACCGCAAAGCTGGACGGCTGGCCTCGATTGCGCCGCTCTTGCGAGCAGCCATCAAGCCCGTTCTTGGCATCGGCATTGTGCTTGGCGTGATCGTTGGGATATTCGCTGAACCAATCGGCGACCTGGTCAATGGCGACGACCCCGTCGACAGTGACGTCACTTCAGCGATTCGTATTGTGGCCGTGGTCTTTCCCCTCGGAGCTCTTGCCATGTCGTTGCTCGCCGCAACCCGAGGCTTTGGCCAGTTGCGCACCACTGCGGGTTACAACCAGATCGCTCGACCGCTCATCCAACTTGCAGCCCTAATCCTCGTCGTCGTGACCGACGCCGGCCCAGCCGCTGCGACCGCCGCCTGGATCGGGCCGGTCATCATTCCCGGACTCGCCTCCGTTGCGTGGCTGCGTAAGGAAATGCCCGAGTCCGATGGCGCGCCCGTCGATATGAAGGAGTTCTGGTCCTTCACTCGACCCCACGCCGGAACTGGAGCGCTACGCGTCTCTATCCGCTGGCTCGACACGCTCATCGTCGCTGCCCTGCTCGGCCCCGCTGCCGCTGGCATCTACACCACCGCGACTCGTTTCCTCAAACTTGGCGACTTCTTCAACCAAGCCACCTTTCAGGCCGCCGCCCCACAGATCGCTGAGGACCTTGGCATCGGCAACGTCGACCAAGCAATGTCGGTCTACCGAAGTGCAGCGACCTGGTTGATGCTCTCCACGTGGCCGCTGTATCTCGGCACGATTCTCTACGCTCCTGAAATGCTGCGTATCTTCGGCGAAGAGTTCGTCGAGGGTGCACCGGCACTACGCATCCTCGCAGCCACGATGTTGGTCGCTTCGGCTTCCGGGCCAATTGAAGCTGTCCTCGTGATGAGCGGCGCCACCACCAAGAACCTCATCAACAACATCACCGCCCTCACCCTCAATATCGTGCTCGGGTTCGTGTTGATTCCCCCGTACGGCCTCGAAGGCGCGGCAATCGCATGGGCGGTCAGCCTGCTATGCACCAACCTGCTGCCATTGGCTCAGGTGTACCAAAGCCTCCGCATTCACCCGCTCAGCTCGACGCACGTCAAGACCATGGCAGCGGTCGCTGCCGGTTTCGTAGTCACGTCGATACCTGTTCGAGCTTTCGGACTTCCCCCTTTCGTTACGCTGGTAGTGGGCATTGCGCTCGGCGTGATCCCGTGGGCGGCGTTCGCCTTCTGGCGCCGCGACGAGCTAGCGCTCGAGCAATTGATTCGGTCTCGAAAGCCGAAGAAGAAGCCTGAACTTGCCCAGGAGCAATCATGAACAACACCGCCCCTCAACCGCCGGCAACCGGCGACCGAGTAACCGTGCTCTACATCGGGGGCATCGGCCGAAGCGGATCGACGCTGCTCAACGACCTTATGGCCCAACACGAAGACATCGTCTCCGTTGGCGAAGTCAACCGGCTGATCAAGAGAGGTCTGCTCGACGATCAAGCATGTGGGTGTGGCCACGCCTTCTCCGAGTGCGAACTCTGGACCGGCGTTGGCGAGAAACTCGGCGGTTGGGAAAACCTCGACGCGGACACCCTTCTCAAGCAGAAGGACAACATCGATCGCAATCGCCACTCGGCCAAGCTCCTGTTCCCCGACAAGGTTCCCGGATCCAAAGAAGCGCTCGACGGATGGGGCGAATGGCACGGGCAAATGCTCGTCGCCGTGCGCGATGCCGCCGGAGTTCCGCTGGTTATCGACTCAACCAAGCAGATCTCTACCGGTCTTCTCCTTCGCCACCTCGACTCGGTCGACCTGCGCATGGTCCACCTCGTGCGCGATGCACGCGGTGTTGCCTACTCGTGGACGAAGTCGAAGAAGAAGGCTGACGAGGGCGACGACCGCATGATGAACCAGTACCCGCCAGGACGCATGGCGTGGCGGTGGCTCACCTGGAACGGGCTGTTCGCCTCCTTCGAAAAGCTCGGAGTACCTGTGCTTCGGGTTCGCTACGAAGACCTGGTCGCCAATCCCCAACAGGTGGTCGAGGAAGTACTCACCTTCGGCGGTGTCGAACCCACTCGCATCGACTTCGTCGATGGCAACACGATCACGCTCGAGCCAACCCACTCCATCGCCGGCAACCCGTCACGGTTCAAAACCGGAGAGATGGAACTACGCCCCGACGAAGCGTGGCGCGACAAGCTCGACCCGTCGATGCGCAAGCGGGTCACGGCAATCGCGTACCCACTGCTCCGCAAATACGGCTACCTCTAACCCACCCCAAAGATTTGTCCCCCGTTTGATACCTATACGGTACTTTTTGGGGGACAAATCTTTAGAAGGTCACGGTTTCGTCGAAGACCAGACCGGCCTCGAGGGTGCGATGGACCGGACACTTCTGTGCGATCTCCTCTAGGCGTGCTCGCTGAGCGTCGTCGAAGTCGCCATCCATGAAGATCTCCGACGTCACGTTGTGTAAGAACCCTGCGGCGTCCTCATCGCAGTGCGCGCAATCCTTCGCATGGATCTTGTCGTAGGTGTATTTGGTCGACACCGAGTACAGATTCCAGCCCTTGCGCTTGCAGTAGTACGAGATCGTGATGCACGTGCAGGCCCCTAGTGCGCCCAACAGGAGCTCGTAGGGATTTGGTCCGGTATCGGTCCCGTCGAGCTCGACCGGCTCATCGGCTATCCATACGTGGGTTCCGTTTCGTATTTCGACGACGGCGCCAGTGGTTAGATCTGCAGTGATTGTGTTTCCCATAGCCAGAACCTAGCCCGTGAACGCTAAGCGAAACTCACGGACCACCCGGCAAGACTTATTATGACGGATGTGTAACAATTCGTTATCGAATCGTTGCTAATGTGGCGATCTGTTCACCAGTGCGTTCTCGTTCTGGCTCGCCCGCAAAGCTTCATAGGTACCCCGCCACCCCATGATCCGAAACTCCCGTCTCGCTTCATCCTTCTGTCTCGCTGCCACGCTTTTCGTCTCCGTTATCGCTACGAACGCTGTCGGCGCACAAGACCCCGACCGCGCTGACGTGGTCGGTGAAGCAGCCGAGACGCCAATCGCCGTTCCTTTCGTCGGCTCGTTCGAAGTGTGGTGCACGAGCGGCAACCCTGCTCCAGGCACTCTCTGCCAAACCCACCACTCGACACCGGCAATTGACTTCGGAATGGATCCAGGAACGCCGATCAATGCCACAGGCGATGGGGTCGTCATCGAGATCGAAACAAGCTGCGTCGGAACCGGATCGTGTCGCGGCGGTGCAGGAAACTTCATTGCGATCCTGCATAGCGACGGACGCTTCTCGCGCTATCTCCACCTCACCGATGTCTTCGTTGCAGAGGGCGCCGATGTCGAGGTCGGCGATGTCATAGGAACAACCGGAATCACGGGCCAAACCTCCGCACCTCACCTCCACTATGACGAGCAGTTCCCTCGTGGCACGCGAGTACAGATGGGAACCTGGATTGCCTGCGTGGATGGCGAACAGGTTCTGTACCCCGATTCGCTTGGGCTCACCGCCTGGGAAGAGGTACCGTTCGGGACCATCATCCGCAACGACGGTTACGACTGCCTCGGCCAGGGGTCAGCAGCGCCAACCCTGCCAGCGAGTGCTCAGCCCATCGTCGCCCCTGGTGATGGAATCGTTGGAGTCGCAGCGCCGGTGATCGACGATATCGACGACTGGGAAGCCCTGATCACACAGGGAGGGCAAACAACCGTAATTCCTGTGAGTACGACGACCTTCACGATCGTGGACGTCGTCGAGGAACCGGTCGAAATTCAACTCCGTGACGCAACATTTGGACAGTTGAGTTCTTCGGTGTTCTACGAGTCGACATCGACCGCCGGAGACCCGACGTGCGAAGGGCTACACGCCACCTCGGGACCACAAGGAACCCCCGGGCCTGACGTCATCATCGGTACCGATGGGGATGACCTGATCGTCAGCGGTGGCGGAGATGACTTCGTGTGCGCTGGTGATGGCGACGACACCGTACGCAGCGGCAAGGGCGATGACTTCGTCAACGGAGGTTCCGGCAAGGATGAGATCGACGCTGGCGACGACGACGACACGGTGCGCGGCGGCAAGGGCGACGACACCATTCGCGGCGGCAAGGGCGCTGACGCACTGCGCGGGGACGGCGGCGACGACTTCATTGCGGGCGGCAAGGGCAATGACAATATCGGCGGAGGCCTAAACGACGATGATCTAAAGGGCGAAAACGGCAACGACGTGATCAAGGGCGGTGCGGGTGATGACACGCTGCTCGGTAATCGTCATGACGATCAACTCATCGGTCAGGCCGGCACAGACACCTTTGACGGCGGCAACGGTACCGACGAATGCGTCGTTCAAGCATCGGATAACACGATCCCGCTGAGGTGTGAGACGTGACCGAGCCCCAAACAGCGAAGCTGCGCACACCAGCGAAGCTGCGCAGAGCAGCAGTCGCCACCATCGTTTCGCTCGTCGCGACCATCTTGGCCGTCGCCATTGGCACCGGAACGGCAACGGCCGACCTCTCCAACATCAACACCAACGTCCGAAATGAAGTAGCCCGCACCTACCTCTCGGCAGTCGACGCCACTTCAGACACGCCGCACGGCTGGTCGGGGTCGCTTCAGGGCTGCCAGGCAGGACAGGTTTCGCCCGCCTTCGGATCGGCCGTGCTCGATTCGATTAACTGGTTCCGCCTGATGGCTGGGCTCGACGCGATCGTCATCGACCAGCAAGCGAGCGACCGGGCCCAACAAGCTGCACTCATGATGCATGCGCAGAACTCACTATCGCACAATCCCGCACCATCGTGGGCGTGCTACAGCAATGCTGGTGCTGAGTCAGCGGGACGTGCCAACCTGACGCTCGGGGTCATCGGTGTCGACAGCGTTTCTGGTCAGATTGAGGACCCGGGCGCCGGGAACACGGCGCTCGGCCATCGTCGATGGCTGCTGTACCCGGCTCTCTCACAAGTAGGCGTAGGAAGCACCAGTCGGGCTGGAGCGGTCGAAGTGATCGGCGACTTCAGCGGCGGCGACAGCGAGTCACCGTGGATCTCCTGGCCACCTCCGGGCTTCGTCCCAAACGAAGTGGTGTTCCCCCGATGGTCCATCTCCCGTGATGGGGCCGACTTCAGTCAGGCCCGGGTCTCGATGACCCGAAACGGGCAATCGATTTCCGTCGACCTGTTGCCCATCCAAAACGGATTCGGCCTCCCGACCTTGGGCTGGGAAGTACGCGACCTTCCAACCACAAGTCGAGATACCAGCTACACGGTGAACGTTTCGAACGTTGAGGTCAACGGCTCCACCAAGTCGTTCTCCTATGAGGTGACCGCGTTTGATCCCCAGGCGACGTCAGCTGGTGTTCCAACGTGTCAGGGGCTTCCAGCCACAATTGTTGGTACCGACGGTGACGACGTCATCCAAGGTACCAATGGCAATGATGTCATCGTTGGTCTCGCGGGCGACGATCACATAGTTGGCCTCGACGGGGGCGACGTGATTTGTGGGAATTCTGGTCGTGACATTATCGAGGGCAATGCAGGGCAAGACACCCTCGTGGGTAACGCTGGCGGCGACACGCTTGTGGGCGGCCGTGGAAGCGATCAGCTCGTCGGAGGCAAGGGCCAAGACACGCTCAAGGGTGGCGACGGCGATGACTCCATCTCCGGAGGCAACGGCACCGACCTACTCGAGGGTGGCGACGACACCGATGGGTGCTGGGGTGCGCAAAGCACCGAAACAAGCACTCGACCCGACGTGCGCGTCGGGTGTGAGCGCGGCTTCTAGTTCGCTGCCTAGCGGGCGAAGAACCAGAACCACGCGATGGCAGCGAGGATCCCAAGACCGATGGCTACTTTCAAGAACCCTTTGATTGCTCCCCAGACCGCCCCGGCGACCGCCAGGAGGCCGATTACCACGATTACCGCAGTTATCCCTGGGTTTGCCGTTGCCGCCCCAACAACAGAGTCTGGGATCTGGTCTGCGATGTCAGGTGTCAAGTCTGCGACCACATCCTCAGGGATCTGATCACGTGCTCCATCAAGTATTTCTTGACGAATGTCGTCGGGGAGCGCATCGATTACCTCCTGCGGAAGATCATCTACGTCTGTCGATTCGTCTGCCTGAGCAATCTGGGCCATGATGTTATCTTCGCATCCGCAGCATTATTTGTGGTGCTCTTCTCCGTTTTGAACTGATGAATAGTCGTAAGCCGCTTGGCTTTTCCGGACAACTTGGTGGTTCTTCGCGCTCTGTTAGGCGCGGGCCTAATCTCCCGACAGGACAACTCCTGGTCGGAGGTGCGGTGCTTGCCGTCCTCATCTTGCTGTTTATTATCGGGTCGACGGGTGGCACAGACCAGGCCGAAGCCGATACCGAAAGCCGCGTCGATCTGACGGCGATCGTGAAACCAGCATTGACGCGGGCCGGATACGGAAGCGTCCAGGTCGAATCAGACAACCGCACGGTGACGCTGAGCGGTGAGCTACCCACCCGCACCGATGTGATTGCGGCCGACGCTGTCGTGAATTCGATCGCCGAAGTGGGCTTCGTCATCAACAACTTGAGCCACCCTGGCCAAGCAGAGATCGACGAGTTCACGACACCAGATGACGGTGCCGGCAGCACCGGTGCAATCGCTGGGGCTACGGCCGATCAGCTCGCCCTGCAGGCTCGCATCGCAAGCGCCGCAGCGCTGCGGCCCATCACGTTCCAAACAGGGGCGGCAGAGCTCACTCCAG
>CAYTUB010000099.1:0-11178 GCA_964441145.1 uncultured Acidimicrobiales bacterium | reverse complement strand
TCAGCCCATGGAGCCTGGCCATGTTCACGTTGTTCTTCGGCGGTGGCCGTCGACGCCCTTTCGCCGCAACGCTGATCGGTATCGTCTCAGTCGCTGCTCTCGCCCGAGATCTCCGGCCTTGGTCGGACCGGCCCGCCGTTGACGCGTTGCGGCTGGTGTCCACCGGCACCGTCGCCGCCGGCTCGGCGACAGCAGCGTGCGTTCGCCGGGTCTGGGCGGCGTGGTTGGTCGCCGTCGCCGTCGTGTGTCGTCCGCCCCGGCGGTGGCTGACAATTGCCTTCGTCGCGCCTTCGCTCGGGGCTCCATGGCCTGCGGTGGCCTTGGAACGCTGCGGTGACCTCGCCGGCGCCTTGGGGGTGTGGCGCGGGGTGATCGAGCAACGGACGCTCCGACCGCTGCTTCCCAAGTGGGTCGCCGTCGACGATCTACTGGTCGACGAACGCGCTGCTGCCACCCGGCGCTGAGCGGGCGGATTCACCTGCTCAGGTGGCGCTGTCGCCAGGGGCGGAGGAAGCGTCGCGGCCCTCTGCGACAAGAACCAGTTCCCTCTCGAACGCCGCCAACGAACTTCTCACCCGTTCAGCGGCCTCGGTCGCGGCGACGTTGCCGCGCGTAGCCTTTCCCGCGAGTGCTTCCAGCACGGGGACCGTTGCTTGCCCTAGAGACCAGACCCGCCGGGTCAGCCCGATAGCGGTCATGTCGTGATCCATCTGCTCGAGCGTTCGAAGCTGCTGGGCGAGCGGGGCGCGCACAGTCCAGCGCTGCGAGCGCTTGCCAACCGCGGTCGCCTTTTCGAGGCTCCGTAGATCGTGGATCAAGGCGCGGAGCCGGCGCCGAAGAATCGCATGGTCACGTGGCTCGCTGCGGTGCATCTTCGCTTCCTGTGGCTGGATTCGTTCGAGTCGATCAGGTGAAGGTTGTCGGGGTGTACGGCTCTGCCGGGAATGTCGAACAGGGTCTCTCGCCCGTCTTCGTCGAGACCGAATGCCCGTGGTGCTGGATACGAGGCTCATTCAAGGTGACTGAGAAGGTCGTGCACCGACGGTGTCCAGGGCCCTGCCTCGCTGCGGACCATTTCGGCGACTCTGATAACACTTATTCCTCACCTTCTCGTGGCATCTCGCATCGCGCCGGCCGGAACGATTGATCGCTTGCTAGTCCGTGGCCAGCTGGAAAGAGTGCACTGCTGCATGGGTCATCGGTTAGCTCGATCGGGAACGGCAGTTGATCAACCGACCGAGGCCATGCAAGCGGGAGGCTTCCTGTGAACTCGGCTTCGCCGAACAGTGGACGAGCGACCGCGTTGCCTTCCGACCCTGGCAACCACGACGCCACGATCACATCGCCGAGATCGAGTACAGGGTCAAGGATGAGCGGCCGCCCCGACAGCAGGATGATCACCAGTGAATCGACACGGGGCCGCATCCGTTCGACCAGTGCGATATCAAATTCGTCGAGCGCAAGTGTTGCGCTGTCGCCGATACCTTCGGCATACGGCTGTTCGCCAATTACTACGATGCCGACCTCGGCGCGCTCGGGGTCGTCGCTGTTGTCGAACTTGCCGAACCGATCGTAGATCACCGACGTTTGTGCGCCGGCCAGCTGCTCGACCCCGTCGAGGATCGTCGAGCCGTCACGCATCAGTCCCCGACTCCCCTGCCAGAAGAGCGTCCATCCGCCGCTCTGTTGGCTGAGGTCTCTAGCGCCTGCGCCTCCAACGAATACCGTTGATGCATCGATGGGCAAGGTTGCGCCGTCGTTGACCAGTAGCACCTGCGACTGAACCACTGCCTCGGCCGCTAACGCAACATGCTCCGGAGCCCGGATCTTGGCAGCCAACTCCGGATCGGGGAACGGACGGTCGAACAGGCCCAGTGCCAGCTTCGTCCGCAAGATGCGTTCGACTGCGTCATCGATTCGCTCGATCGGGATGTCGCCGTTTGCGACGCCGGTCGTCACTGCGGTGATGAACACCTCATAATTCGTCGGCACCATGTTGAGGTCGACGCCAGCGTTGATCGCGATCACGACCGAGTTGTAGTAGTTCGCAGGATCGATCTGGTCGACGCCGCCCCAATCCGAAAGGAGGAACCCGTCGAATTCCAGTTCACCCTTGAGGAGATCGGTGAGTAGGTCGGCCCGACCGTGCACCTTCTCGCCCTGCCAACTCGTGTACGACGCCATAACACTCAACGCACCAGCATCGAGCGACTCGATGTACGGGGCGACGTGCACTTCTCGAAGCGTCTGCTCATCGATCTGCGTGTCGCCCTGGTCGATTTTGTAGTCCTCGGTGGTTGACGTTCCCCACTCGGCAGCTCCATCGGCCACGAAGTGCTTTGGTGTCGCGAGCACAGTGTCGGCGGCAGCTAGGTCATCGCCTTGCAATCCGCGGACCAGGGCCGCACCCAGAGCGGACACCATTTGTGGGTCGCTCCCGAACGACTCGTAGGTACGGCCCCAGCGCGGATCTTGCACAACGGCGAGAACCGGCGAGTACGTCCATGGAATCCCGGTAGCAGCAGTCTCGATCGCGGTCACGCGGCCAATCTCTTCGGCAAGCTCGGGCGAGCCGGCCGCACCCAGCCCAATGTTGTGAGGGAACACCGTTGCGCCCCGAAGGATACTGTGGCCATGCACGGCATCGACGCCGTAGATCAGCGGGATCTTGAGCCGGGTCGCAAGCGCGGCCTCTTGGTAGGAGGTCGTCATCTTGACCCAGGAATCGGGCGCGTTTCGTGAAGGTGCGCCGTTGCCGCCGCTCAAGACGCCACCGATGAAGAACTCGCCTACCTGCTCGGGGGTGATGCTTCCGTTTTCCACCAAGGTCATCTGGCCAACTTTCTCGGCCAGGGTCATTTCGGTAAGGAGGTCGGCAACGAGTTCATCGACCGTCGGCGGGCCCACAGCCTCGGTTGTGGTCGACGACTCGGTTGATGGCGCTGTCGATGCGGGTCCGGATGCGTCGCTCGCTGGGGCCCCTGAACAGCCGCTCGCTAGCAGCGCAAGAAGCACGCCGGCGATCCACATCTTGCCGAAAGACGGCTGCGCCTTCGCCGCGCGGAGGCGCAGCCGAAGCTTCGCATGATCACGTCGCTCGCGGTTGTGCATGGCCACTACTTGACCGAGCCCGACAAGTCGATTCCGCCCAAGAAGATGCGTTGCAGTGACAAGAACACAAGGATTGGCACGGCCATGGACAACATAGAACCGGCCTGGACGAGCGGAACCGCTTGACTGAATATGCCGAAGAAGTCGAACAGAGCGACCGAGATCGGCTGCAGATCACTGCGGCCCGCCAAGTAGATGACGGGGTTGATGAAGTCGTTCCATGCGAAGAAGAAGTGGAACAGTGAGACGGCCAGGACGGCGCCTTTCGCCTGCGGCAAGATGACCGTGATCAGGGTGCGGAACGGACTGGCGCCATCGATGGCGGCGGCCTCGTCGAGGTCGCGGGGAATGCTCAGGAAGAACTGGCGCAACAAGAAGACGTTGTACGCGTTGCCGAAGAAGTGGGGCACGATCAACGGCCACCACGTGCCGACGAGCCCGACCCTCAACCACAGCGCGTACGTCGGCACCAACGTCACGAACGGCGGCAGGATGATCGTGGCCACCAGCGAGCCCATGATCACTTTCTTGCCAGGGATGTAGAAGCGAGACAGTCCGTAGGCGACGAGAGTCGACGCGATGACCGTGCCGGCCATGCCAACCCCGGCGATGACGCCGGTGTTGAAGAGCACTTGGAGAAAATCGAGCGCCTCCCACGCGTCGCCGAAGTTGGCGAACGTGGGGTCGATGGCCGTCACTGGATCGAGGGTTCGCCACCGCCCTTCCCACTCGATCGGAACCGTCGGCGCCGAAGGGTCGATGAACACCGAGTCCTCGCGGCCGGGCTGGACGAGGGCGAGCTCCTGGGAGGACCCATCGGGGAGCGGCACTACGAAGAGCTCGTACTCGCTCCCCGCGAACTCGCCTTCGGTCACCACGACTGTCGTCGGCGAACTGGGAAGGATGGTGCCCGAGGTGATCTGGTCGTCGCTTTTGAGCGCGGTCGTGACCATGAATGCCAGCGGGAGGAGCAGCGCGACCGCGATCATGATCGCGAACAGGGTCACCGTCGACTTCGCGACGAACTTCTTGACGTCGAGGTCAAGATCGCGGAACCGACGCTCCGGCTCGCCTGCCGTTAGAACCGACTGGATGGAAGCCATTACCGCTCCTCGAATTGGTAGTGGACCCAGTACTTCGCGGTCGAGAACAAGACGACCGTCAAGAGGAAGACCACTGCGAACATGGCCCATGCCAGGGTGGCGCCGTACCCGGCCTGGAAGAACGAGAACGTCTCTTCGAAGAAGACCATCGTGTAAAAGCGGCTGGCACCGTCCGGGCGTCCCTCAGACCCCGTGAGGATCCAGGGCACAATGAAGTACTGGCCGAGGGCAACCAGGGTGATGATGAGGTTGTAGAAGGTGATCGGGCTGATCATCGGCCACGTGACGTCGCGGAACATTCGCCACTTGCTGGCGCCGTCGATCCGGGCTGCTTCGTAGAGTTCTTTGGGAACGCCGTTGAGTGCCGCGATGAAGATGATGATGGCGTTCCCCAGCCCCCAGGTAGCGATCAGTCCGAGCGAGGGAAGGACCCAGGTCGCATCCCTGAGCCAGTCCGGAGAGTCGATGCCGACCGTCCCGAGGATCCGGGCCAGCCATCCCGAGTCCGAGTTCAGGTAGAACTGCCAGATGATGATCGCGGCGACGAGTGGCACCATCGTGGGCAGGTAGAAGACCGCTCGGAAGAATTCCCGGCCCCAGAGGCGCTCAGAGGTCAGCAGATACGCGAGCCCGAGCGGCATGAACGTCGCCAGCGGGATGAAGATGAGCGAGAACCGCAGCGTGACCCAGAAGCCGTCGGCGACGTCGGGGTCCTCGGAGAGCCGTCGCCAGTTGTCGAGTCCGATCCACTGGGTGTCGACACCGTCGGTGTCGACCAGTTCGAAGTTGGTGAAGCTCATGATTAGCGACGCCAGCAACGGGAGAGCGAACAGCAGCGTGAATCCGACGAGCCACGGCGATACGAAGAGCAGGCCCCATCGCCTTTCACGATTCGCGAGCGAGCCGTGACCACCGCCTGGTGCGGAATCATCGGGTCCGGTAAAGACGGTGGTCACAAGGCTCTCACTTCCTGGAGGGGAGGGGTTTGTCCTTCCCGGTGCGGCGGTCGTGCCGCACCAGGAAGGGCAGGGGTACGTGCGTCAACGCTGGGCTACTGGCCCCAGATGACGTTGAGGTCGGCCTCGAGTGAGGCGATGAGCGCGTCGATGTCGAGGTCGGGATCGTTGAGGTAGATCGCCTCCAACTCGGTCACTCGAGCGTTGGCCTCGAGGAAGTTCGGCATGTTCGCCTCGTGGTTCGGCGAGTCCGGGTAGCTCAGTCCAGCCTGCATGATCGCCCAGTTGACGCCCTGCGGGTAGTTCACTTCCTGGCCCTCGAAGAACGCAGCCTGGAGGTCAGGGCGAGCCGGAAGGCCGCCGTAGACCTCGAGCAGCTGAAGGGCAGCCTCGTCGAAGAAGTACTCGAGGACGGTGAACGCCTCCTGCTGGTTCGGTGAGTCTGCGTGAATGCGGAAAGTGTCGCCGTGGAGCTTGGCGGTCAGCACACCGTTGTGAGTGGGCAGCGCACCCAGGTCCCATTGCTCCTGGGCTGGCAGGTCGATGAGGCAGCACGTGTACCAGAGGAAACCCGACGCCATCGCGACGTTGCCGCTGGCGAACGCGTTGTCGGCGGCGAGGAGTTCGGAGAGAAGCTGGTCCCCGTTCGGTGCGGCACCGACGTTGTGGACCAGGTTGTGGTACCACTCCCAGCTCTCGCGCCACGTATCGGGAACCTTCGCGGTGCCATCAGCCGATTCGAGGCTGCCGGCACCGAAGCTGGTTCCGAGTCCGGCCGGGTTCGAGCTCCACTGGTGCACGAAGCCGAACTGCTCGATGTTCTGAAGGTCGTAGTCGGCGCTGCTGGCGTCGTTGCCGTTGGCATCGACGCTGAGGATCTCAGCGATCTCCTGGAGCTTGTCCCAGGTCCACTCACCTTCGAACTCGGTGCCGACGCCGTAGACCGACGTGCCGTCCTCTTCGTATTCCGACGGGGGAAAGGGCAGGCCGGCTTCATCGAACAGCGCCCGGTTGTAGAAGAGAGCGTTGGGGAAGGTAGCGAACGGCACACCCTCGAGCACACCGGCTGAGGTGCGATACGCCTCTTCTGAGCCGGCGAACGGCGTCAGGTCGAAGCCGGCCGTCTCGATCAGCGGCTCGATATCGGCGTACTGGCCGGCGAAGGCGTTGGAGCCCTGGAGGCCCACCGGGCCGATGATGTCGGGCGGGTTGCCCGCTGCAATCTGGGTGGCCAGGACGCTCTGCGCGGATTCGAAGTCGACGATCTCAAGGATCAGGTTGATGCTGTCCTGTGACGCGTTGAACTCCTCGACCACGATCTCCTGGCGCTCGATCTGAGGTGCATCAGTGCCGGTGCCGAGACCAACGAACCAGCGTATATCGGTTCGGCCGTCGTCGCTGCTACCAGTGTCGGCGGGCTCCTCTTCGGTGGAATCAGCGTCGGTTGTATCTTCGGCTTCTATTGTGTCCTCGGCCTCGGTAGCGGCTTCGGTGTCGGTGCCTGGTGCGGCTGCCCCGTCATCGCTGCTGCACGCGGCGGCGATGAGCGCTAGCGCGAGCAAAGAAAATAGGACGCGAAGCAGACGATTTGTCTGATTCTGGTGTTTCATAGTGAAGTCTCCTCTCACAGTTGTGTCTATTGCGGTGTCAGTTGCATTGCGTTGCACCCCAGGGAGGGACTGGTGGGTGGCCTTACGGAAGGCCACCCACCAACTCAATCTTGGGGTTACCCCGGGTGCGCAACTCACAGGTCCGCTTTTCCGGAGACAGGGTTTCCGGGAGTAGTGCTCCCCCAGAAGATCTTGGGCTCGATCAGCTGCAGCATTCGTGGCTGCGTGCCGTGGATGAGGTCGGTCAAGGTCCGCACGGCGGTGGCCGCCAGTTCGCTGTACGGTTGGCAAACTGTCGTCAGGTCGGGCAGGAAGAACTCCCGGTTGCCATCGAAGCCACAGAGGGCGAGATCGTCAGGGATCGATATGCCGAGCTCGGTAGCGCGTCGGTGCAGCGCCACGGCCATCTGATCGTTGCCGCAAAAGACCGCTTCAGGTTCCGTTGCCAACACTCGATCTGCGAGAAGGTAGGCCCCGTCGCGGGTGAAGTCGGATTCGAATACCAGCGACTCGTCGACCTTTCGTCCTCGCCGGACGTGCGCTACGTGGTAGCCGGCAAGTCGGTCCTGCGCATCGACGCGGTGAAGCGGTCCGGTCATCGTCGCGATTCGGGTGAGGCCTTGGTCGAACAGGTGCCCCACGATCGCTGCGGACGACTCGGTGTTCTCAACGTCGACGACGTGCACGTCGGAGCGGCGTGGATGAGCCCCGACCAATACGGTCGGGATGTTCGCCCCTAGGAGGTCCTCAACCCAGCGCTCGCCGAGGGCAACGATGCTGATGATGACACCTTCGGCGAGACCGTCGCGCTGGAGATCCTGCACGGCGATCCGCGGGTTGGGCGAATCGTTGATCAGGATCAGGCCTTCATCGGCTGCATCCGCCGCGGTGCTGATGGCGTGCAGCAGGGAGCCTGCGTAGGGGTCTTTGGCCAGATCGGTCGGTCCGAGGAGAAGAGCGATGAGCGCGGTCCGCCCGCCGGCGAGGTTCTTGGCAGCACGGTTCGGGCGATAGCCGAGACCAGTGGCGACTGTTCGAACCCGCTCGCGAACCTCGTCTCTTACGCCGTCGCGACCGTTCAGCGCGCGAGACGCGGCAGACACAGAAACACCGCTCATGGCGGCGACATCTTCGAGCGTGACACGAGTTGTGATAGCGATCCCCCCGGAACGCTTCCGCCTTGCAGTGGAAGCGTTTCTACGATAGGCATGATGCCAAGCGACAGTCAACTCATCCCCAGTTTTCTTTGAATATTAGGGGATTGGGGGACTATTCGATTTACCGCCATTAACTCAGGGAGTTCCCCACATGCCAAACGATGCAACCGCTTCCACAAACGTTTCCATGGATTCTGTCACGCGCCCTGAGAATCTCTCGACGCGACGCCTCGAGTTCCCGCCATCGTTCGTCTGGGGGTCGGCGACGTCGTCATACCAGATCGAAGGAGCCGTGGATTCCGATGGTCGGGTGCCCAGCATCTGGGACACGTTCAGCCATACGCCGGGCAAAACCAAGGACGGCCGCACAGGCGATGTCGCGTGCGATCACTACAACCGATCCGCAGCCGACGTGGACCTCATGGCCAGCCTCAACCTCGACGCTTACCGGTTCTCGATCGCCTGGCCCCGAATCGTTTCCGACGCTACGGGCACGGTCAATAGCGCCGGCCTCGACTTCTACGACCGCCTCGTCGACGACCTGCTCGCCCAAGGAATCCGCCCGTTCCCGACGCTGTATCACTGGGACCTCCCCCAGTACCTTGACGACCTCGGAGGCTGGCTCGATCGCGACACTGCGTATCGGTTTGCCGACTACGCAAATGCAGTCGTTGGTCGCCTGGGCGATCGCATCGACACCTGGACGACGCTCAACGAGCCGTTTGTCAGCGCCAACCACGGCTACGTCACCGGCGAGCATGCGCCCGGCCACACCTCGATGGCTGAGGGAATGACTGCATCACACCACTTGCTGTTGGCGCACGGGCTGGCGGCCGAACGGATTCGTTCCAGTGCCCCTGACGCTCGCGTCGCCATCGTGGTGAATATCACGGCCACCGAGGCTGGATCGGATTCGGAGGCGGACCGGCTCGCCGCTCACCACATCGATCAGCTCCATAACTTCTGGTACACCGATCCAATCGGAGGGTTTGGTTACCCCGCCGACACGGCTGAGTATTACGACTGGGATCAGTCCGAAGTGCTCGACGGCGACCTCGACATCATCTCTGCGCCAATCGACCTGCTTGGCGTCAACTACTACTCGAGGCAGGTCGTGTATGACGACCGCGAGGACACGCGAGACGTACCGAGAAACGTAATGGGCTGGGAGATCCATCCCCCATCGCTAGGGCGGGTGTTGCGATGGCTCAATGACCGCTACGGGTTCCCGGGCCTGATGATCACCGAGAACGGCGCGCCGATGCCGGACACGATCCGCGCCGACGGGCGAATCATCGACAACGACCGCATTGACTACGTCAGTCGACACCTCGCGCAAGTACATGAGGCGATTGGCGACGGCGTCCCGATGGAGGGCTACCTGGTGTGGTCCTTCATGGACAACTTCGAGTGGGGTTGGGGCTACGGTCCAACCTTCGGCATCGTCGAGGTGGAAGACGAGACGCTTCGCCGTATCCCCAAGTCGAGTGCTCTGTGGTTCGCAAATGCCGCTGCCGCTGGCGGGTTCGACTTCCCTGTCGTTCCTGACGCGGCCGGGTCGTCCGATGGCTGAGGTCACCTTCGCCGGAATCAAGAAGACGTACGCCAACGGCTTCACTGCCGTTCATAGCCTCGATCTTGAGGTTGCCGATGGTGAGCTGTTGGTGGTGGTCGGCCCGTCGGGTTGCGGCAAGACCACAACTCTGCGGATGCTGGCTGGGCTCGAAGACATCACCCGTGGCGAGATCACCATTGGTGGCCGCGTGGTCAACGAGCTCACCCCGAAGGAGCGCGACATCGCGATGGTGTTCCAGAGTTATGCGCTCTACCCGCACCTTAGCGTCGCCGACAACCTCGGCTACCCGTTGCGGATGGCTGGCTTGTCGAAGCAGGATCGCCGCGACCGCGTCGTGCAGGTGGCCAAGCAGCTCCAGCTTGACGAGCTCCTCGACAACAAGCCCCGCCAGCTCTCTGGCGGTCAACGCCAGCGCGTCGCGATGGGTCGAGCGATGGTGCGTGAACCGTCCGTATTCTTGATGGACGAGCCGCTGTCGAACCTCGATGCCAAGCTCCGCGTGGTGATGCGCGGAGAAGTGTCCGAACTGCAGCAGGCCCTCGGGACCACCATGTTCTACGTCACCCACGATCAGACCGAAGCGATGACGCTCGGTCACCGGGTCGCGATCATGGACCGCGGGATTCTGCAACAGGTCGCCCCTCCGGAGGAGCTCTACAGCAACCCAGGAAACCTGTTCGTCGCCGGGTTCATCGGCTCACCACCGATGAACCTCATCCGCTGTTCGGTCGAGGCGATCGGCAATGACGTGTTCACGTGCAAGAGCGGCACCGTCGAGTGGACGCAGGCCGGTCCGGGTGCTGGCTCGACCGAGTCGAGAGCTCCGCTCGCCGCCGCGGCCGGATCGTCGATCGTCATCGGAGTGCGTCCCGAAGTGGTCGTACTGTCAAGCGAGCAGACTGGCGCGGGAACACCAACGTTGCGAGGTGACGTCCGCCTCGTCGAGAATTTGGGGAGCGAGACGATCGTCCACATCGAGGTCGACGGCTTGGATCACCATGTCGCCGATGTCGAGGTCGCGCAGGACGCTGGAACCCGCGCTGTGCGCCTCCTCGCCAAGCTCCATGATCAGCGAGTGCCGGCGCTGGGAGAGAGCGTGTCGATTGGGTTGCCGACTGAGCGCCTTCACGTCTTTGACGCGACGTCGGGTGCCGCTCTGAGTGCGTGATCCGCGAGGTCGTGGCGGGTCCGCGTGTACTCAGGGTTCAAGTCCCCTATCGGACACACGGTGTTGGCCATGCCTTGGTGCGCCTGCGAGTCCCGGAGGTAGTGGAAGATGATTGGCCGTGAGACGTGGAGGGACTAGCTCGCCAGCGTGTCCATGTTCAGCTCAGCTTCGGGTCTTGTCGATTGGTACTCGCTCCTCGACGATGGTGTCATCCCGCACGATGAAGCTGCGGTGGACGCTCAAGTCAGAGAATGCGCTGAAGAACTTGCAAGGGGCATGACTCCGCGGGATCGGCACTATTGGAATCGAGGGCTCTGACGGAATCACAACGTGTCGCGTTGCTAATGAATTGCTAATGGCATCTGGCATCCCCAGGCCGGTATTGGACGTGCCGGCGTCCTCGTCTTGAGGTAAACATCCACCCAAAGGCACCAGATACCGCCTCGGGCCGGAAGCCACCAAAGCGGACACGGAAGTTCAAGTCCCCCCTCCGACAC
>CAYTUB010000098.1:0-11309 GCA_964441145.1 uncultured Acidimicrobiales bacterium | reverse complement strand
GGAAACTTCGAAGATTGTGAGTGTTGGGGTCTTCGAAGGCTGGGGACCGTCCAGTCGTCCGGAAACTTCGAAGATTGTGAAGGCTCATGGGGGAGAGGCTCGATGGCGCCTACACTCCTTTGCCATGAACCGCACTTTCGTTATCTGCAAGCCCGACTCCGTCGAACGAGGCCTCGTTGGCCGTATCATCAGCCGCTTCGAAGACAAGGGCCTCAAGATCGTCGCCGCCGACATGCGCGTCGCCGACAGCGACACCCTCGACAAGCACTACGAAGAACATGTCGAAAAGGGCTTCTACCCAGACCTCAAGGCCTTCATGAGCCGTGGTCCTGTTGTTGCCATGGTCCTCGAAGGACCAGAGGACACCTACGCCATTGTTCGTTCGATGATGGGTGCAACCAACCCGGCAGAATCCCCATCGGGAACCATCCGCGGTGACTTCGGCACCGAGATGACCGAGAATTTGGTCCATGGGTCGGACTCCAACGAGTCTGCGGCTCGCGAGATCGGTATCTGGTTCCCAGCGCTCTAACTCGTTCCCGAACGAATCTGGATGCCGGGGGCGGTTCGGCCGTCACCGGCTTCCTCCCGCTCGCTTCGCTCACAACGTCGGTGCGCCGACGCCGGCCACACCGTCCGACCTCCAGCTCCGTTCTCCCAAGTTTCAACACGTGTCGTTGGTCTTTCCGATCTCGCGCATTGTGTGAGGTGGGGGTAGCCCTTCGGGTTGCTGGGGGCGTGGGCTAGGCGGGCGCGGCTACTTCTGCGCTGGGGAAGGCGGCTACGTAGGCGAACCAGAAGGTTGAGCGGCTAGGAGCGGGGGAGCGGGATCCGTCGGCGGCTACAGAGAACGCTTCGGCTCCGCCGGTGAAGTCGGGTACGACGACAAATGGAACGCCTCCAACTTCGAACTCGAATTCACCGCTCAGCAATTCGATTGGGACGGCCACGGCTTCGCCGTTCGCCTCGATGGCGATCACCTGGGCAGCCGGTGGGAGCCGACCATCATTGAAGGCTTCCTCGTCTACGGGGAAAGGTGTACTTCCTCCATCATTGAGGCGCTCGGCATAGTCAACGAAGGGGTCACGGGTGTAGTCCCGGCGAAACCCGAGATCGCGAGTGATGATTACGGTCTCGGGGTTATCGAAGCGCCACCGATCCCAGGTGGTGGTGGTCGAGGGGAGCACCGTGAGCTCCGCCCCAGAGAGCGTGCCGACGATTGAACGTCCCGGGACCTGCCACCAGTAGCTCGACGTCTGCCGGTCGACCATGACCATGTCGTTGTCGAACAGCGCGCTGGTGTTGGAAAAGGTGAGTTCACCGTCGTGGCGTAGGTCATCGCCGAGGCGACGATCGAAAACCACGCCGCTTCGACACAGCGGACAGAACGAGATCAACACCGGCACGTCGGCGAGGGTGTCGTTGACGATCTCGTGGAAGTTCAAGATCTTGTGGGGGTAGGCGTACGCCTGACCGTTCTCGTCGACATAGCCCAGGACAAGATCTTGGTCGTCGAGCCACGGGTCGGTATCAGGATCGATATAGGCAGGGTTGTCGATCGGGGGGATGGCATCGAGCAATCGAACGACGTCGCCATCGTTGGCTTCATCGAGGGTGATCGAACCGCCATCGAAGGTGTCGAACACGACCTCGTTGAGCGGCACAATCGCCTGGTCGGTGTCGGTGAGCCCGTTGAACTCTTCGGGTGTCGGCGGGATGGGATCCCCAAAGATGCGGTTGGGCGTGCCGCCCTCTTCGGCTGGTTCGGACCGAGCGGTCTCGATGTCGAGGTCCGTTCCACATGCGGTTGCAATGAGCGCAAACCCGATAGCTAGAGCGATTACACGGACACGAGAAAATGCGAAGAGACCCATCATCACGGGGTCCAACACCCCAGCTGCCCTGCTGCTTCCCAAAAGTGGGCAACGTTCATATTTGACCCCAAAGAACCGCCTTGCGTAGTGGATGTGACACAGAACGTGGTCACCGTTTTGCAACATGGTTACAGAGATGCGTAGAGTCAGGTTTGGAGTTACGGGGCCAATGCGGTCACGACTGACGTATGGAGCATTGATGGCAGACGGTGTTAGGGGCGCATTCGCCAATTTCGGTTCCCTAACGGGCCGCGATATGGCGGTCGACCTCGGAACCGCAAACACCTTGGTGTACGTGCGCGGCGAGGGCATCGTACTCAACGAGCCTTCCGTAGTTGCAGTGAACGTGCACACCGGCGAGCCACTCGCCGTAGGTGCCGAAGCAAAGCGCATGATCGGTCGAACTCCGAGCCACATCCAAGCCGTTCGACCACTCAAGGACGGCGTTATTGCCGACTTCGATATCTGCGAAAAAATGCTTCGTTACTTCATCGAACGAGTGCATCCTCGCAAGTGGGCGCGACCTCGCATGGTCATCTGTGTTCCGTCGGGAATCACCGGCGTTGAGCAGCGCGCCGTGCAAGAGGCAGCAGAATTTGCCGGCGCACGTAAGCCCGCCTACATCATCGAAGAGCCCATGGCCGCCGCAATCGGCGCACAGTTGCCCGTACAAGACCCGACCGGGTCGATGATCGTCGACATCGGCGGAGGCACCACCGAAGTTGCCGTCATTTCTCTCGGCGGCGTTGTCGCGAGCCAGAGCGTTCGTGTCGGCGGCGACGAGCTCGACGAGGCCATCGTCCAGTTCGTCAAGAAAGAGTTCAGCATTGCGGTCGGCGACCGCACCGCTGAGGAGATCAAGAAGGCGCTCGGTTCTGCGTGGCCTCTCGAACGAGAGATGCAGGCCGAAATCCGCGGTCGAGATCTCGTGACGGGCTTGCCACGAACTGTTGACCTCACGTCGGTTGACATTCGCGATGCCCTTACCGAACAAGTCGCAGCAATTTGCGATGCGGTCAAAATGACCCTCGACCAAACCCCACCCGAGCTCGCCGCCGACATTATGGAACGAGGCGTGTGCCTGGCCGGTGGTGGTGCGCTCCTGCACGGTCTCGATGTTCGCCTGATGGATGAGACCGGCATGCCGGTGTTTGTTGCAGATCGCCCGCTCGATGCTGTCGCGCTTGGATCAGGGCAGAGCCTGGAGGAGTTCGATTCGCTCCGAGGCGTCCTCTTCAGCTCGAGCACCATCTAGCGCAAAGGACCAATGGCTGCTATCCAGCAGACTGGAGGACGTCGACGGGTCACCCTCGGGTTGATCTTTCTGATTTCCGCGACCCTAATTACGCTCGACTTTCAGGCCTTTGGTCCACTCGGAACCATCCAGACCGGCTTCCGTGAGATCGTGGCGCCGATCCGAACTGGTGGCGAGCGGATCGCGTCGCCGATCACCGGCTTGTGGGATGGGGCAACCCAGCTCGACGACCTGCAGGACGAGAACGCTGAGCTTCGAGCAGAGGTAGATCGCCTTCGCGGAGAGTTGGTTCTGTCCGGTGTCGACCGAGCCGACTATGAAGCGCTCCTGGAGATCAACGGCCTAGAGACGCCCGAGAGCTTCCCGCTGCTGCTGGCCAGGGTCCGCACCGGCGAGGTTGGCAACTTCAGTGCCGGGGTAATCGAAATCGATGTGGGTTCGAGCGACGGCGTCCAGGTTGATATGGCCGTCATCACCCCAGCCGGGTTGGTCGGACGAACCGAGCAGGTAGACCGAACCTCGACCACGGTGCGATTGATATCGAGTTCCGAGTTCGTGATCGGTGTTGAGGTCGGCGGTGAGGTAGGTCTCGCCCGAGGCGAGGGAAGCCCGACCGAAATTCTGATCGAGCAAGGCATTGGGATCCGCGCCCAGATCGAGGAGGGCGACCCGGTTACGACCACGAGCAGCGAGCGAAGCCTGTTCCCACCGAACCTCGTGGTCGGAACGGTCAGCGGAACCACCGTCACCGAAGACGCCTCGAACCAAGCCGTGACCGTCGAGATCGCCGCAAACCCCATAGATCTGCGATTCGTCAGCGTGGTTCTCATCGAGCCCGGTTCTGAGAACGTAGACATCCCGATCGAGATCCCGCAATGAAGCTGATCAAGGTCGGTCTCGTCTTATTCGCCTTGTGGGCGTTTCAGGTCTCGATCTTTGCCCATGTGCGACCCTTCGGCGTCGCCCCAGATCTTCTCCTCGTCGCAGCCTTGGTCGGCGGCCTCGTGGGTGGCCCAGACTTCGGCGCCCGACATGGTTTCGTTGCCGGGTTGCTGCTCGACCTTGTGACGCCTGGTCCGCTGGGGCTGGTGGCTGGGATCTACGGTTTCGCCGCGTTCGGGATTGGATCGATATCACGAACCGTCGACTCCGATGACCCCCGAGTCCTTCCGGTTCTGATCGGCGGGAGCGCCTTTCTGGCGATTGCGGTATCCGGTCTCGGCCTCGGTGTTTTGGGCTCGGAGCAGTTCGTGAACGGACGCCTTTGGGTCGTCGCAGCGCTGGTCGGCGTGTACTCGGTGTTGCTTGCAATACCGGTACGTTCGTTGATCGCGTGGGCAGTCATTGATGACCGCGATGGGGCGCGTGGCGAAGCGCCTCAGAGCGTGGTGAACTAGTGCGGGCACAAACGAGGGCAGGAGGATAATGGAAGACAGCAGTCGTCTGCGCCTACGCGTGCTCGGTGTCGTCGCCGTCTCGCTCTTTCTCGCCCTCTTTGGGCGCTTGTGGTTTCTGCAAGCCCTCGAGTCGGAGCGCTTTGAGGTACGCGCCCAGAGCAACATCACCGAATCCATCCGCACGCAGGCACCACGCGGTCAGATCCTTGACCGCAACGGCCGCGTCCTAGTGGAGAACCGCCTGTCGACGGTGGTCACGATCAACCGAGACGAACACGTGCAAATATTGCGCGGGTTGGGCTTTGAGACCGTCGCCGAGCGCGACGAGTTCCGGGCCGAAATGTTTACTGACCTCGCCCGTGAGCTAAGCCAATCCGGCCAGTTGACCAAGGTGTCCGATCTCACCGACGCCTTCGCCGACGTCAACTTCACGGACTTCGACGACATCCCCATCGCACGCGACGTGGATGAGGAACTGCTGATCTTCATCGGCGAGCGCCCGACTCGGTTCCCCGGCGTAAGCGTCGACCAAGACGTCGTCCGTAGCTATCCATTTGGAACCAGCGCGGCCCACATTCTTGGATACGTCGGCTCGATTACCCAGGGCGAACTGGACTCCAAGGCCGACCTCTACCTCATCGACGACCCCGACATCGACGACCCCGCAATCCTCATCGACGATCCCAACGGTAAGCAGTATCGAAACAACGATGAGATCGGTAAGCAGGGGATCGAGGCGTTCTTTGAAGACGACCTTCGCGGCGTTCCCGGTACCCGAGAGATCATCGTCGACAACGTCGGCAACTTGGTCTCCGAAGACGAGGAAGCCCGCCGTGCTCCGGTCCAGGGGGCCGATGTGCAGCTCACGATCGATATCGACCTTCAGGTGTTGCTCGAGCGCGAGCTTGCCCGAGCCCTCGACCGGGCTCGTGGCGTCGAGGTACTCCAAGACGAGGAGCCGTTCCGGGCGCCTGCCGGTGCCGCGGTGATCCTCGACCCGACCGACGGTTCGATCCTCGCTATGGCGTCGTACCCCACCTTTGACCCCGGCGACTTCATCAACGGCATTAGCCAAGCCCAATTCGATGAGCTGACCGACCCCGAGGCCCATCAGCCGTTGCTCAACCGTGCGATTTCGGAGACATACCCAGCTGCATCCACGTTCAAGCCGTTCACCGCCATTGCGGCAGAGGCGAACGATGTCTTTGGTTGGGAATTCGTAGATGATTTCAACGTGCCGATCTCTGACCCGGGCTGGTGGGACCTGCGGTCCTGCACCAATATCGACTTCTCTGGCGATGTCGAGGGCGCGATCGAGAGTGGTTGCCGCAAGCGCAACGCCGGCAGTCAACCCATCGAGGGCGTCGATCTCTTGCATTCGCTCGCCTTCTCGTCGGACACCTACTACTACCGAATCGGTGAAGCCTTCTGGCTGGCCCCCGATGGTGAGATCGCCCCCGATGGCATTCAGGAGACCGCTCGGGAATTTGGCTACGGCTCAGCGCTCGGTGTGCAGCTTCCTGAGGAACGCAATGGATCGATGATCACCGCTGAAGAGTTCCGTCAGCGTTCGGTCGAAAACCCTGATGCGTTTCCACGTGGAGAGTGGACCGCTGGTGACAACACCAACATCGCGATTGGTCAGGGTGAAGTTGCGATAACGCCGCTCCAGCTAGCGAACTCCTACGCAGCGCTCGCCAACGGCGGCACCGTATTTTCTCCAAATGTCGTGCAGCGCACGATTCCCAATGGTGAGATCGACCAAGCGATCGAGTTCGGTCCACGAGTGCTACGCGAGGCGAACATCCCCGAATCTATCGAGGGCGAAATCCTCGACGGCTTGCTCGGTGCGACCCTGCTGCCAAAGAGGAACCTCGAACAACCCAGCGGCACGGCTTGGAATGCCTTCAACAATCCATTCAACGAAGGGCTCGACGGTGCGATCGTCGATCTCGTCAACTGGCCGGTCGCGGGCAAGACCGGTACCGCCGAGGTGTTAGGACGAGCCGACAACTCCATGTTCGTCGGCTTTGGTCCGAGCGGGTCGGCTACCTACGGAACAGCGGTGCGGGCACCCGAGTACGTCGTTGCCGTCGTGCTTGAAGAAGCGGGCTTTGGGTCTGCGGTAGCGGCACCGATGGTCGCTCGCATCTTCGACCAGATCTCTCGTGACGATATCGCCCGAGCAACAACGCAAAGCGAAGTTGACGAGTTCTACAGCGTTGATGACATTACCGATGTGCTCAGCGGTACGACTGATGACGAGGCGCTCGAGAGCGCTGGAGGTGTCCGATAGTGACCGCATTGCGAGCCGGGCAAGCCGGCTTTAACGACCGAGATACCCAAGGCCCTTTGTGGCTGCGTATCGATGCGTCCATCGTGCTGATCGCCGCAGCGTTGTCGGCGATCGGAGGTGTCGTTGTGTTCTCCGCAACACGTGGTCCGGTATTGGCAGAAGGTGCCATTCCAGACACATCGTTCCTGCAACGCCAGATCATCTTCATCGGCGTCGGAGCATTCTTGGCCGCTCTTGTAGCGGCAGTTGATTACCGCAAGACCAAGCCGCTCGTGCCGTTCATCTTCGGCGGGACGATCCTGCTCGTCGTTGGCTTGTTCTTCTTTGGCTCAGAATTCAACGGCGCTGTTTCGTGGTACTCGTTTGGCTTCGTGACCTTGCAGCCGTCCGAGTTCGCCAAGCTCAGTTTGATCGTGGCCCTCGCAGCCTGGTTCAGTTCTGTAGAGGATCGAGACGGCCTTGCGTTCGTGAACGTCGTAGCGGGGCTCGCGATTGCTGGCTTGTTGGCCGGGCTCGTCCTGTTGCAACCAGACTTTGGAACGGTGATGGTCTATTCGGCCATCGTCGCGGGCATTGTCGTCGTGGGCGGCGCAGCGCTGAGCCACGTCATTGGGGCGCTGGCCTTTGTTGGACTTGCCGTCTTTGGCATGATCCAGGCGGGCTTCCTGCGCCAATCTCAACTGGGTCGTTTCACCGCATTTGTCGATCCGGAGAGCACGGAGCGGTTCGCCGTCAACCAATCGGAAGTGGCGATCGGCAACGGTGGCCTCACCGGCCAGGGGCTCTTTCAGGGAACCCAGAACAACAACTCGTTCGTGCCGGAGAAAGAAACCGACTTCATCTTCAGCGTGCTTGGCGAAGAGTTCGGATTCGTCGGTTCCGCTGTTCTGCTGATCCTCCTCGGGATGCTGTTGCTGCGCATTTGGCGAGTCGCGCACCTGGCCGAGGACTCCTATGGTCGCCTGATCTGCGTCGGTGTGTTTTCGATGTTCTTGTTCCAAACATTCCAAAGCGTTGGCATGAACATGGGCATGATGCCGGTGACGGGTATCCCGCTGCCACTGATTAGTTTCGGTGGTTCTTCGATGCTGACAACGCTCATGGCCTTGGGGCTCGTAGAGAACGTCCACGCCCATCGCCTGCGATAAAGCTGCAAGTCGGCCCGTTTGAGCCGATACAGTCGTAGAAGCTTCAGGTGCAAAGGCACCGGGCTTTGCTGAAGGTTTCAGATGCCGCACGACGATACAAGCGACCAGGCTCTCGTAAGTCCTAGTGACGCTTCTCGTCTCGCACGCTCCGGATTCGACCGGTGTGTAGCGGCAAGTTTTGCTGCGACCCCTCAGGTGCATGAAGCACCTCGACGGGTAGTTCGCGGCGGCGCACCCCTTGGGGCGTGCGCAATAAGAAGGGAAATTCATGTCCGACGAACACCAAGGGGGCGGCCAATCCGCTCCTAACCGTTCCGCATCTACGTCGCAGACTCAAGGATCTGCATCGGCGCAATCAGCGCCATCCAATGACCGCAAACCAAAGATCGGCGATTCTCGCCCCGCACCCGCAACGAGTGGTGACGGTGGAGGGGACAGGTCTGGTTCCTCCGGGTCGAGCAAGTCTGGAAATTCTGGCAATCGAAGTCGTCGCCGCCGTCGTGGCGGAGGTGGCGGTGGTCAGAGCGATGCGAACAACGGAAATCAACAATCCAACAAAGACCAGAACAACTTCGACTCCAAGTCTGGCGAGCAAGGCGAGGGCGGCCAGCGTCGCCGTCGCCGTCGTGGTGGCCGCGGCCGTGGCGGCGGTTCGAAGAAGACCACGAACGAGCCGGTAACCGCGCTCACGGGTGAAGCTGTCGAGCTGGACGAAGAGACCCTCGCGATGCGCAAAGGGCGCGAGCGCAAGGGCAAGCCGGCCGGCCGCTACATGATGTGTGTCTCGGTGCGCGACCAGGTCACCCAGATAGCGATCCTTGAGGGTCGCACGCTGATCGAGCATTACGTATCTCGGCCATCCGATGACGTGTCTCAGATTCACGGCAACATCTATCTCGGCAAGGTGCAGAACGTGCTTCCTGGTATGGAGGCCGCGTTCATCGACATCACCACCCCGAAGAACGCCGTGCTGTATCGCAGCGATGTCAATGCCCCCGGTAGCGACAATCGCGGCACAAAGATCGAACAGTTGCTTCGATCCAAGGAAATGATTCTTTGCCAGGTTACGAAGAACCCGATTGCACATAAGGGTGCTCGTCTCACTCAAGAGGTGTCGCTTCCTGGCCGCTTTGTGGTGCTCGTACCAAACAGCAGCACCTACGGCATCTCGAAGCGTTTGCCGGAGCGTGAGCGTAAGCGTCTCCGCAAGATTCTCGATCGGGTCAAGCCCGAGGGCGCCGGCATCATCGTGCGTACGGCCGCCGAGAACATCACCGAAGAGGAGATCGTCGCCGATGTGCGACGCCTGGCTGACCAGTGGAAAGCCATCGAGAAGTTGGCGAAACAGAACAGCTCACCTTCGTTGCTCTATCGCGAGCCCGAGATGTCGGTTCGAGTCATTCGAGAAGAGTTCAACAAGGACTACCGGGGCATCATCATCGACGACAAAGCCCTATACGACGACGTAAAGGGCTACGTTTCCTCGATCACCCCCGCACTTGCTGACCGCGTCGAGTACTTCGACCGCGACGCCGAGAGCATGTCGCTGTTCGAGCGTCACCACGTGACCGAACAGTTGCGCAAGGCCGTGGACACCAAGGTTTGGCTGCCAAGCGGCGGTTCGCTCATCATCGAACAAACCGAAGCGCTCACGGTGATCGATGTGAACACTGGTAAGAACGTTGGCAAGTCGAGCCTCGAAGAGACCGTCTACCGCAACAACCTCGAGGCTGCCCGTGAGGTCGCTCGTCAACTTCGACTTCGCGATATCGGCGGGATCATCGTGATCGACTTCGTCGACATGGAGGTTCGCAAGAACCGCGATGAAGTGGTTCGGGTGTTCCGCGAAGCATTGGCTCAGGACAAAACCCGCACACAGGTATTCGACATCTCCGAGCTCGGCCTTGTCGAGATGACCCGCAAGCGCATTGGCGAAGGGCTCGTCGAGTCACTATCGACGACGTGCGAAACCTGTGAAGGTCCAGGGCACATCATCGAGGATCACCTACTCGAGATCTAAATCCTTGGGAGACACGCCGTGACCGAGCTTGACGAATTGCGAGCAGAAGTCACGGCGTGGATCTCCGCCAACTGGAGTCCCGATCGAACGGTTGGGCAGTGGTGGGCAAGTCTCGCCGCAAACGGGCTGAGCCACCCCACGCTTCCCGAGGCCGCAGGTGGCCGCGGGCTCAAGCGGGCGGGCAACGCCGTTGTCCGTCAGGCATTGGCCGACGCTGACGCGCTTGGCCCGCCGACGGGCCTGGGCATGATGCTCGCGGCGCCGACGATTGCCGCGCACGGAACGTCCGAACAGATCGAGCGCATCGTGAGGCCGATTCTCGACGGCACTGACGCGTGGTGTCAGTTGTTCTCCGAACCCAACGCCGGGAGCGATCTCGCGAGCTTGCAGACCTCGGCCATTCTCGACGGAGACGAATACGTCGTGAACGGCCAGAAGGTGTGGACGTCGGGCGGTAAGATCGCCAACAAGGGCATGCTGATTGCTCGCACGGACCCCGGCCTCCCCAAGCACCGCGGTATCGGGTGGTTTGCCTTCGACATGGATCAGCCCGGTGTCGATGTTCGTCCGCTGACCGAGATGACCGGCCGCGCGATCTTCAACGAAGTCTTCATCGATGACGCTCGGGTGGCTGTCGGCGACCTGATCGGTGGCGAGGGGGAAGGCTGGCGGGTAGCGAACGCCACGTTGATGTTCGAACGTGCGAGTTTGGGCGCGAACCCAGTGCCGCTGCCTGGGTGCTCTCCCGGACCAATCGCAAACAATCTCGACAAGCGTGCAGGCGACATGGTTGCGCGAGGTCGAAGCGGTGAGGCTGGGATTCCTCAACCGAACCTGGCCTATTGGAACCGTCTCGTCGAGCATGCTCGAACTGTGGGACGTCTCGACGAACCGCTCGTGCGGGATCGCTTCGTCCGGTTCTATGCGCTGGCTGAAGTCAACCGACTGACGGCTGCGCGGAGTCGAAGCAAGGATGCAAGCCCCGCTGGCCCCAACATTGGCAAGCTCATGATGAGCGAGCTGTATCGTGCCGGGCGCGAGCTCGGGGCGGTGGTGTTTGGCCTCGACGCCGTCCTCGATGACGACGATGGTTTGGTGGCGATGGTGCAAGAGATGGTCATGTTCTCACCTGGCCCGGCCATCTATGGCGGCACCGATGAGATCCAACGAAACCTCATTGGTGAGCGAGCGCTTGGTCTGCCCCGTGAACCCGGCCCGGACAAAGACACCCCGTTTAGCAAGCTGGAGAAGAACTAGTCGCTCTTCCGTCTCGTTGGGTGTTGACCGACCGGTTCGGCACCCAATACATCCTCGACGCC
>CAYTUB010000097.1:0-11515 GCA_964441145.1 uncultured Acidimicrobiales bacterium | reverse complement strand
GCAACAACCAGAGCACGCTCATTCGAGTTCCGGTCACCAAGGCCAACAAACCTGCAGCGACGCGCATCGAATACCGAGCCATCGACTCTGCATGCAATCCGTACCTTGCGTACTCGCTCATCCTTGCCGCCGGCATGAAGGGCGTCGAAGAGGGCTACGAGTTGCAGGACGAAACAACAGTCAACTTGTTCGACCAAGAGCACGCGAACACAACGGGTATCAGGACGCTCCCCCGCTCTCTCGATGAAGCGTTGAACGAGATGGAAGGAAGCGAACTCGTACGCGAAGCCCTCGGCGAACACATCTTTGAATGGTTCCTGCGTAACCGCCGCGCCGAGTGGGCCGAGTACTCACAAACCGTTTCACCATTCGAGCTGGATAGGTATTTGTCTCGATGGTGATCGGAGCAGAGCGATCGACACATGCACATGAGGGAGCGCGATGAATAATCCGCTGGTCCTCGTGTACCCCACGCCCATGGGTACAAGCCTCACCAAGGTGCTCGACACACTGGGTTACAACTGGAAGGCCGCCTCCGACGTCGGAGCAGCCGAAACGCTCGAACCCCCGGCGGGCTGGGCAGGCGCGATCCTCACCATGGACGGCAACCCGGCCGAGGCCTTCAGGATCGCTAAGTGGCTCCAGAGTCGCGAAGACGCGGAGACCGCCATATTGATTTTGGCTTCAGCAGAGGTTCTTCCCGAGCTGAGCGATCACACCGACCGCTTCGACGACTTTTGCCTCATGCCGTTTCATCCGGTCGAGCTTGAGGCCCGTCTCGAGCATCTCCTTCGTCGACAAGATATGGGCCCGGATGAATCGATCATCAACTATGGACCTCTCAGCCTCAATGTCGAGACGTACCAGGCAATGGTCGCTGGCCGTGCTCTCGATCTGACCTACATGGAGTACGAACTCCTTCGCTTCCTCACATCGCAGCCCGGCAAGGTGTTCAGCCGTGAGATCCTCTTGAGCGAAGTGTGGGGCTACGACTACTACGGCGGCGCCCGCACGGTGGATGTCCACATTCGTCGTCTGCGATCAAAGCTCGGCGAGGAGCACGCCAAGCTCATCGCCACCGTCCGTTCGGTTGGCTACCGCCTGGGAACCGCGGAGTGGCCGGGCTAACTCACCGCGAGATCTCGCCGATGGTCGCAAAGACGTATCCACTCGCAGATATCGCTACGGCCCAAGCTGACTTCGAACCGACTCGGTTCCCGGGCAAGTTGGTGCTCATCCCTCCGAGTCACTGAGTTCGGTGCGTGCTGGCAGAGGAATGGCCGCAAGCTCATCGGCGGCTACAACGTCGTCGTGGTGTTCGCTCGCCTCTACGGCAAAGACTTCGTTGTTTGGGTAGCGGGCGGAGAAGTGCGTAAGCACTAGCCGCCGCGCCCCTGCTTCAGTTGCGAGAAGGGCGGCCTGGCGTGCCGTCATATGCATGTACTTTTCGGCGAGTTTGACCTCGCTGTGGAGATAGGTGGATTCGATGACCAACATGTCGACGTCGCGAGCCAATTCGAGGGCGCCCTCGCAAGGCAGCGTGTCCATCACGAACGCCATCGACTGACCACGCCGCGGTCGAGTGACCTCGTCTGCGGTGACACGCCCCTTGGCGGTATCCAGCCAACCTTGTTCGAGCAACCGACCTACGTCGGGTCCGGCGACCTCAAATTGTGCGAGGAGCGTAGCGTCGACCGACACGCCGTCTGGTTCGTCGAGCCGATACCCAAAGCAGGCATCTCGGTGGAGAAGCGGTTGCGCGCGTAGTGCAAGCGAGCCGATCGTTGCCTGATGCCCCGGCTCGTTCACCGGTCGCTCCTCGACATTGCTCGAGTCGTGAAATATCGAGGCGTGCCGCAGCCGGTCGAAATACTCCTGTCCCTCCCCGGGGTAGAAAATCGGGAGGGGTCGGGACTGCTTATTCGACACGCTGTTCTCAAATGATCGCCGCTGAATTACCCCGGGTAACCCCAGGCAATGGTCACCATGAAAGTGCGTCACGCACACCGCCGTTGCCTTGGCGATCGATACGCCGGTGAGCGTGCACCCGCGTTGAGCTCCCTCGCCAGGGTCGAAGAGAACGAGTTGGTCATCCCACCGAAGCGCGTAGCTGTTGTGCGCTCGGTGACGGGTCGGCATCATCGATGCCGTTCCCAAGACGATCAGTTCACGAGCCACGGCCGCAGTGTAATTGCAGAAGGTCTACGGGCTAAGCCGACCCTGCTCCCAAACCGTGTCGGTCCGCGCGTACCGCACCCGATCATGAAGCCGGCTCGGTTGGCCCTGCCAGAACTCGATGGTGTCGGGCACAAGGCGGTAGCCACCCCAAAATTCTGGCCGTGGAACATCGCCACCGGCGAACCGTTCGGTGACCTCGTCGAGACGGTCCTGGAGCACCGACCGGTCGGTGATCGCCACGCTCTGTTCGCTGGCCCACGCGCCAAGCTGGCTCTCGCGAGGCCGCTTGGCGAAGTACGCATCAGACTCCGCCTCGCTTACCCGTTCGACCGTCCCTTCGATGTGTACCTGTCGATGCATCGACAGCCAACTGAAGGTCAGGCCAGCGAATCCGCTCGACTCCAGCGCCTTGGCCTTCGACGAGGTGTAGTTCGTGTAGAACACCCACCCGTGATCAACGGCCCGCAGTAGGACGTTGCGGCCCCGCGGTCGACCGTTCTTGTCAACAGTGGAGAGCACCATCGCATAGGGTTCGCCCTCTCCCGCTGCGACAGCCTCATCAAACCAGGCTCGGAACTGTTCGAAGGGGTCGTCGTCGAGATCAGAAACGTCTAGGCCCGCGCCCTCGTAACTGACCCGGTGATCGGAAAGATCCATGCCGATAGCTTGCCAGGCCCTTGACCCACGGCGAGGTCTCTTCCGGGCAATCCGCATCCATGGGGTTCAGGGTCCTAGCGTGGGGAGGTGCAACGATTCCACCAGATCGCCCTGATCGGTATTGGTGGTTCCCTCGGGGCTCTTGCTCGCCTCGGCATGGCAAGCTTTGGCGACCCGGCGGTCGTTGGCACCTTTGTTGCCAATATTGCTGGATCCGCTGCGCTCGGCTTGTTGGCGCACCAGCCCCGAACCGATCGATTGCGCTGGTTCGCAGCCACCGGTTTCTGTGGCGGCCTAACCACGATGTCCACATTTGCGGTGGAGCTCGTCACCGGCCTATCGGTGGCGCCAGTGTGGATAGTCGTCGCCTATGGGTTGCTCTCGGTCGGGATTGGTCTCGCCGCGTTTAGTTCGACACGCAAACTTGGCCCCCAACACCCCGCCGCCGGGGCGGTCTTGGTTCTGACCGCCTTGGCTGCTCTCATCGGGCTCATCGCTGGCATCGCTGACCTACCGGGCCGGGGACTCGGCGTGGCCATAGCGTTCGTTTTGGCGGCGGCGGTTGGTGCGAGCCTGCGCGGACTGCTCAGTGCAGCCGGCACCTTCAATGGACGTCTCGTCGCAATAGGACTCATCAATGTCGTCGGCGCCTTTAGCTTGGCTGCGCTGAGCGGACTGCCAGACCCTGAACTGTTCCCCGGTGGCTCGGGTGGCCTACTCACATCTCCTAACGATCAACTATTCGTCGTCGGCCTGGGCGGACTCGGTGCCTTCACCACCTTCTCCACGGCGATTTCTCAACTTGAACGCATCGCTCGAGAGCATGGCCGACAGGTGAGCGTCCTCGCCGGCATCGCGATGTTCACCGCCATCGTCGCTGCAGCCGCCCTCGGTCGCTCGTTCTAATCCCTGTGTTGATCCTGAATCCGCCATCGGCGAGGTCACAAGAAATAGAAAATCTCATGATTCGTTTGTTCGTTGAAGCCACCGATAGCGAGCACCGCAAGATCAGGTTGCAAGTCGTCTGCAATCCATGCGGTGGTACCCGCGCTTCTCCACTCGAGGCGCCGTACATTCCCTAGCGCATCGACGGTGAAGCCAATGAATCTCGGGGGAATTGCGGGATCTTCCCCCAGGGTCCCTGACACTGTTGCCTGGAGGCTTGGTTGGTAGGAGATGAGTTCGATGTCGACCTCGTAGACGAGCGAATCGACATCGCCCGTCGTGAGATCAGTCACCGTCACCGTCGTACCAGTCGTGAGAGGGTCAGTAAATGCGTAACCAAACCGGCCGCGATAATCGGTTTCGATTTGGGCTGCGACAACAATTCCATCACGCTCGATGCGGACCGAGCTGTCTGGTGTCCACGATCCGTAGTTCGAGCCAACGCTGAACTGGCTTACCCACAGATCAGCGGGCTTGTTGCGAAACTCGATAGTTTCGACAGCTCGTGGTCCCTGCACAACGGTCAGGGTTGTGTGATTTCGTCCGTTCTTTTGGGTCACAATTGAGCCCTTGAACACGCCGTTGGCGTTAGTCGTCATTGTTCCCGATATCTCAGGCTCGACGTCGCCATATAAGTCACGGATGCTGTCGTAGCGCACCTCGGTATTGGGCGTAGAAGTCAGTTCAAGGAAGGTCCCAACCGACTGAACACCCGTGAAGTTCGACGGGTATTTGCCAAACCGATCGAGGTTGAGGGTGATCTCGATCTCGACTTGTTGACCAGATTCGTCGTCAAGGACTTCCAAGTACGAGCCCACGGGGAACTGATCGTTGTCGAAGTACCAGAATTGCCCGACGTTGTCTGTTGCAATGGTTGCGGTTCGAATCAACTGGTTCCGTTCGGTTGACGCCCAGTGGTAGATGGTCACCGTGGAGTTCCTGGAGAAGGAGCCATTGCTTTCGGTGTACTCACCGAGATAGGCGAAGCTGGGAACGATCGAGTCACGGTCAATCGATTTGATACCTATATCGGCCAAGACGTCCTCACACTCCAGTTCGGTGTCTGCCGAGCACCTGTCGAAGCCAGTACCGCCTAGCGCGCGATCGTCGCCAAAACCTCCGGCGACCTTATCGTCACCCTTGTTTCCTCTGAGGATGTCCGACTCGGTGCCCCCACGCAGCACATCGCTCCCACGTTCGCCCCAAAGCTCATCGCTGCCCGACTCGCCATAGAGGGTGTCCCGACCCTGTCCACCGCGAAGGTCGTCACTACCCGAGCCGCCCTTGAGCGTGTCACCGTCCTTGCCACCGCGAAGGTCGTCACTGCCCGAGCCGCCGTTGACGATGTCGTGACCCCGATTCCCGTGCAACTCGTCGGCTTGGCTGCCGCCGCTGATCGTATCGTCGCCAACGCCGCCGAAAACCGTGTCCTTGCCCGCGCCAGCCCGCACGATGTCGTTTCCGGGTCCGCCCTCAATAAGGTCATCGCCGCCCTCACCGAAGATGTGGTCATCTCCACCAAGTCCGAGGATCACGTTGGCGCTATCTCCTGCACAAATGTAATCCTTGCCAGACGTACCTTGGATCTCTGGGGCATCGGAGACAATGACGTTGTAGCCCACTGGGGCCACGCCGCACGGGGTGTCGCTGGTTGGTACCTGGGCCGCCGCCGCAGCAGTTGACAATCCGCTCACTGCAAGTGCCGACACGAGACAAGCGGACGCTAATGTGCGCCATTTCATAGGATTCTCCTCAGTGCTCGGATCTCGGAGTAATCGACCTTCCAGGTCGCATTCTTTAGATCCAGCGGGCACACAGATCGCTCGGCAGTCATGATGTGACCGAAAACATCAAAATTGAGTGCCATTCGACCCACCTTCCAGCAGAGCAGCGAACTCGGCGGGCGGCTAGTTTTGATTCATGGCGACTGCTTCTGAGGTACCGGACCCGAACAAGTCTCTCTTTGCCGGGGGTGAGGCACTCACCTTTGATGATGTGCTCGTCGTCCCCGGGTACAGCGAGGTCCTGCCCGACGATGTCGACACGACGACCCAGATGGGGTCGATCGAGCTTCGGGTACCACTGCTCTCGGCTGCGATGGATACCGTCACCGAAGCCCCACTCGCCGTTGCCATGGCCCGCGAAGGCGGCATTGGCATCCTGCATCGCAACCTCTCACCGGAGGCTCAGGCCGCTGAAGTCGACCTCGTGAAGCGAGCCCAGGCGGGGATGATCACCAACCCGATCTCGCTCCCACCAACAGCACGCCTTAGCGACGCCGAAGCGTTGATGGCAACCCACCGGATTAGCGGTGTTCCGATCTGCGAAGACGACGGTCGCCTCGTCGGCATCCTCACCAACCGCGACATTCGATTCTGTACGCCCGAAGAATACGATCGCCCCGTCACCGACTACATGACCAGCGACGGCCTGGTAACCGCGTCGGTCGACACCACAATCGAGCAAGCCAAGGCTGTGCTCCACAAGCATCGCATCGAGAAGCTGCCCCTCGTGGATGCCGATGGCATGCTCGCCGGGCTCATCACGGTCAAAGACATCGACAAGCGCATCGAAAACCCCAATGCGTCCCTCGATTCCTCAGGTCGGCTGCGCGTCGGCGCCGCAGTTGGCGTCACCGACACCGCAGAACGAACGGAACTCCTGGCGGCTGCCGGAGTCGACATGTTGGTCATCGACACCGCACACGGCCATACAGCAGGTGTGATCGAAGCGGTTCGAACGATCAAGAAGGGTTGGCCCGACATCGTCGTCGTCGGCGGCAACGTCGTTACCGCCGAGGGGGTCGACGCTCTGGTTGAAGCGGGAGCAGACGTCGTCAAGGTCGGCGTTGGAGCGGGCAGCATCTGCACAACCCGAATCGTTGCGGGCGCGGGCATGCCACAAATGAGCGCGATCTATGAATGTGCCCGAGCGGCTCTCGATCACGGCGTGCCGATCATCGCGGACGGCGGAGTCGTCACCTCGGGTGACATCGTCAAGTGCTTCGCTGCTGGAGCGCATGCGGTGATGGTGGGCAACTTGCTCGCCGGTACCGACGAAGCGCCCGGAGATCTCGAACTGGTCGATGGCGCGATGTGGAAGACCTACCGGGGCATGGGCTCAGCCGGAGCGATGCGCGGCCGTGCGGCAGACCGTTACGGAAGCGGCCAAGCGCCGGGTAAGCACGTCGCCGAAGGTGTCGAGGCCCGCGTTCGATACGCCGGATCGATCAATGACCTCATCGGCCAGATGGCAGGCGGTTTGCGCTCTGGCATGGGTTACGCCGGCGCCGGCGACATCCGCGCCTTGCGGACGCGGAGCCGCCTGGTACGAATCACGCAGTCGGGACTGCGCGAAAGCCACCCCCATGACGTCGCTGTTATGCGCGACGAATAGACCGGCTCGCCTCCTAGCTGCGGTAGCGTCTTTGCCGTGATCAACCTTCGAGACATCAACGATCCCGCCTTCCGTGATGGCGCTATTGCCAAGGGCGCAACAGCTGAGCAGCTCGATGAGCTTGCCGCGAGCGAAACGACACGACGAGCACTCTTGCTCGAAGTCGAAGAGATGCGGAAGACCTCTAACACGCTCTCCAAGGCAATCGGACAGGCCACTCCTGAGGAACGGCCAGCCAAGATCGAAGCAGCCAACGTACTCAAGCAAGACCTGAAGGCCCTCGAGGCCCAACTCACGGCCGCCGAAGCCGATACCAAAGAACGAGCGCTACAAGTCCCAAACCCGGCACACCCGTCGGTGCCCGTCGGGGGCGAAGAAGACTTTGAACTCGTCGTCACCGTTGGAGACCAGCCCGACTCACCTCCGCTTGACCATGCCGACTTCGGCGCATCCCTTGGCTGGGTCAACCTGGAAAAGGGCGCCGAAGTTAGCGGTTCGCGCTTTGCCTATCTTCAACGCGAAGGGGTTCTGCTCGAATTCGCATTGGTGCAATGGACGATGCAAAAGCTCGTCGGCCGAGGATTCATCCCAACGGTGCCGCCGATCCTCGTGCGTGAACAGATGATGATCGATTCAGGGTTCTTCCCTACCGACGAGCAGCAGGTGTACAACGTCACCGAAGACGAGCTCTACCTCGTCGGCACATCTGAAATTCCCCTCGCCGGACTTCACCGCGGTGACCGCATCGATGCTGCCGATCTTCCTTTGCGGTACGCAGGGTTCTCCTCATGTTTCCGCCGCGAAGCTGGCACCTACGGAAAGGACACTCGGGGTATCTTCCGGGTCCATCAGTTCGACAAGGTCGAAATGTTTATCTGGAGCGACCCGGCGAAGTCATGGGAAGAGCACGAGATGCTGCTCGACATCGAGCGAGAGATTCTCGATGACCTCGGACTCCCCTATCGGGTGATCAACGTGGCCTCAGGTGACCTGGGCAATCCAGCAGCCAAGAAGTACGACTGCGAGGTCTGGTTGCCATCAGAGGGCGCGTACCGCGAACTCACATCGTGCTCGAACTACACCGACTACTCTGCTCGCCGACTGGGCACGCGCGTCAAGGGCGACTCGGGCACAGACTTCGCACATACCTTGAACGGCACAGCCTGTGCTGTTGGACGAACACTGGTGTTCCTGATGGAGCACTACCAGCAAAGCGACGGTTCCTTTGCTGTGCCGGATGTTCTCAAGCCGTTCTGCGGCTTCGACACGGTGCCCGCACCTGAATAGACCGTGCTCGGTAGTGCGCTAGGTCGAGGTTGCTGAAAGTCTGAGTTCGTGGACAACACCGGAGGCATGAGCTTCGCCGAGTTGCTCGAGCAACCCGGCGTCGTCGAGCACGCAGAACTGCGGAGTACCTTTGGCTTCTTTGCCTACCACGGCGGCCCGGTTGAGCGGGCCACGTCGCTCATCGCTCGTCGAGCGGCCGAGCTTGCCGGCGCGAGTTTCTACAGCATCGAGCAGAATGCGGAACGTCCGCTGCACCTGCCCTCAATTCGCTATGACCCCAGCGAGTCCGAGACGTTGTCCAGGGTCCTCGATCACATCGAGGTAGTGGTCACCGTGCACGGGTACGGCCGCGAGCTCGACAAGCAGTGGATCTTGCTTGGCGGGCAGAACCGGGAACTCGCCGCCGTGGTGCAGCAAGAACTCTCCGCGCGTCTGGCGGAGCAGTTCAAGGTAATCGCCGATCTCGACGAGATTCCCCGGGAGCTTCGTGGCGTTCACGAGAAGAACCCGGTCAACCTTCCGGCCCAACGAGGCGTCCAAGTCGAACTTCCGCCGAGCGTTCGCTGGAACCATGAGGCCCGAGATTGGGGCGACGCCCCAGGCCTAGAACCCACCGAGACGATCATGGCGGTCATCGACGCGCTTGCTGCGGCAGCCCACGACTTTCACTAGCTACTGCCCGCTGTCCATTCGATTAGCCCATAGGCCATCAACGTGAAGTGAACCGTTGCGCGCCGACTATTCGATTTCGGGTGGTGTGGTGCGCTCGAACTCTGCTTCGACGTCGCTGTACGTAAGTGTTCGAACGACGCGACGGTTTCGGTCCGCTTCGCGTTCGGCTCCCGCGTAGGTGAAGAAGCGAATAGCGATCAGCGACCAGAGGAACAGGCCACCGAAGATCTTCATGATCGCACCCGCTGCCTGCTGGTCATGGATGACCGAGAGGCCCCAAACACGGGTGGGGATGTCGTAGGCGGGGTACACGACGTTGTCCGCAAAGGTCAACCAACCCGCTGGCACGGTGGGGATGATCGACATCAAGAACAGGTAGATCATCTGTCCCGGGACCGAGAGGCGCAGCTCGGGGAGCGGGCCGAGGACGGGAAGCCACATCAACAACGCTGAGCTGAACATCACCAGGTGAATACTGAAGTGGAATGCTCCGGAGTCGAACGACGTCTGAACGATGCCATTCCAATGACTCAAGGCGGCCAAGGCGTTGAAGATCAAGCCTGCAGTGACGGGCTTGGCGAGCTTGCCGAGCCAGGTCCGCTCTTGGTCGCCGCCACGCAAGATGAGCCGGGCGAGCCATTCCGGTGTGGCCTGAAGGAAGAAGATCGGAATGAAGAAGGTGATGAGCATGTGCTGCACCATGTGCAACGAGTACAGGTATTGCTCGGCAATGTCGTGCAGTGGCCAGTCAGCGGCCAGGTAGAGCGAAAAGACGCCCAACGCGAAGTACTTCTTTTGCTTCGGGCTAACAATCTCGAACTCGCTATCGGGCTCTGAGGTATCCGACAGCGCCGACACATCGTCCGACGAGTCGAATGGAAGCGAATCGCCACCAGCCGCAACCCCTGCGCCAACGAGCTCTTTGACGGCCGTTTGGGAGTGGTAGTGCCGGGCGTATTTCGGTCCGATAACGCGGGTGGCATAGAAGCCCAAGCCAATAATCCCGAGCACCAAGGCCCACACCTCAGGGTGGGGCTGCCATGCCCAGGGATTGACCTGTCCGACCAACATGCTCAGGAACTACAGCGTTCGTTGGCGAAGAAGTCATCCCCGCCTAGCTCGCTCGCGGCGGGTAAGCCGGTGTCACAGAAGCCGTCGTTCCAGAAAGAGAACTCGAACGCGGAGAGCATGATGAAATACACGATGACCGCGAGCACTAAGCCGGCCATGAAGAGCTGGGTCAAGATCGGGTTATCGAACTTGAGGTGCATGAAGTAGGCACCAACGATGTAGAACTTGATCACCATCAAGCCGATGAGCGCCAGTTTGTTGATCGAGCGTGCGATGTCGTCCTCGAAAACAAAGAGCAGAATTTCGACCGCCGTGAGGACCGCCAAGACCAGGGCGATCATTACATAGCTACGGTCGCTCGGATGCGAGTGTGCGTGATCGTGGTCGTGGTGCTCTTCAGGAGCCTCGACGTGTGCGTCGGTAACAGCCATGTTGCTCCTATCCGATCGGAATGAGATAGACGATGGTGAAGATGATCACCCAGACAATGTCGACAAAGTGCCAGTACAGGCCGACAAGTTCGACCGTCTCGGACTTCTCTTTGCCAAGGCCGCTCTTGCGAGTTCCAAAGACCGTTCCAAAGAGCATCAAAATGCCGACGCTGACGTGGACACCGTGGAATCCGGTGAGGGTGAAGAACGCTGAGGACCAGGTGTTGGTGCTGTATCCGAGGCCCTTCTCGGCGAACTCGGTGAATTCGAATACCTGACCGCCAACAAAGAGCATTCCAAGGAACGCAGTCGTCAGCATCCAGATACGAGCTGATCGCTCATCGTCTCGATTCACTGCGGACAACGAGAGCACCATCGTGAGCGAGCTCATCAACAAGATGAACGAGCTGAGCGAGGTGAACGGGATGTCGAAGATGTCTGCTGGCTCTTCGAACGGTGAGTTGTCGCTGATGTTCGTGCGGTAGAGCAAGAACGTAGAGATCAGTGCACCGAAGAGCAAGCAATCGGAGGCCAGGAACAGCCACATTGCCAGCTTGTTGTTGGACAGACCGGTGTTGGTCTCCATGTGCCCGTGATCATCGTGGGCATCGTGAGACTCGGTAACGACAGTTGCTGCCATTGCTATGCCTCCGTGCCTTCGGTGTTGGTCTCTTCGCTCATCGTGCTGGCGCCGGCGCCTACGAGTTCGCCCTCTTCGGGGTCACCAGAATCAAGTTCTGCTTGCTCATCACCAGCGTCGAGTTCGGCGTGGTCGTCGCCACCGTCGTGGTGGTCGTCGTGACCATGCGCCGCGTTTGGATCGTCTGGGTGCTCGAAGATCCAGCCGACGATGCCGTACACGATGAGTGCAGCACCAG
>CAYTUB010000096.1:0-11735 GCA_964441145.1 uncultured Acidimicrobiales bacterium | reverse complement strand
CGTTGGTTGTCGCCCGACACCATGACGATCCGGTCGACACCGAGGCCGCGCAGCGAGTCGATTGCGGACCGGGCGTCATCGCGTGGGGTGTCCATGACCCCGAGCACTCCCAAGAATCTGGCGCCGTGGGCCACGATCATGGTTGTGCGACCACGTGATTCGAGCGCGTCTTGGGTGGCTCGGATGCCTTGTGGGACGTCGAAGCCGTCGAACAGCGCGAGGTTCCCGATCGTGACCGTTTCGCCCTCGACGGTGGCCGTGATGCCCTTGCCGTTGACAGCAGTGACGTCGGTGGCAGTCGGTATCGGCTCACCGTCGAGGCGTGATTCGATGCCGGAGGTGATGGCCCGGGCAATGGGGTGGTCGCTGAGCCGTTCGACGGCAAGAGCGACCGCAAGCAGATTGCGTTCGGCGTCCGGTTCGGCGGGCTCGATGTCGGTGAGGCGCGGGCGGCCTTCTGTGAGGGTGCCGGTCTTGTCGAAGGCGATGGCGTCGACGGTGCCGAGCGCTTCGAGCGGTCCCCCGCCCTTGACGAGGATGCCGGCGCGTGCGGCTCGGGCGATCGCCGCCAGTACTGCGCTGGGGGTGGCGATGGCGAGCGCGCACGGGCTGGCGGCAACAAGGACGGCCATGGCTCGGGCGAAGGAGTCCGAGAACGCTTCTCCTGCGAGCGGCGGTACCACCAAGAGAACCGCCACGAGCGCCAAGACAGCAGGGACGAACACTCGCACGATGCGCTTGGTGAGCCGCTGGGTCGGCGAGATCTGGGTCTCGGCCTCGGCGACGAGCTGAACCACCCGGGCGAGCGTGGAGTCCGCGGCCACCCGTAGCACCATCACTTCGATGGCGCCCGGGCCGTTGAGGGTCCCGGCGAAGGTCCGATGCTGAGCGGCGATGGCGTCCGCGCCGGCGCTGGAATCGGCTGGGTGGGCGAGGGCGGTCTTGTCGACGGGGACGGATTCGCCGGTCACCGGGGATTCGTCGATGGCTGTCTCGCCCGCCACGATCACGCCGTCGGCGGGGATCCGTTCGTTGGGGCGCACGACGACGACATCACCCACCGCCAACTGGGTGACCGGAACCTCGACGTCGGGATCGTCGCGTCGGCGCGCGGTTGCCGGTGCCAGCTCGCCGAGGGCTTCGATCGCATTGCGGGCCCGATTCATGGCGTAGCCCTCGAGGGCGTGACCGAGCGAGAACAACACCAACAGCAGGGCCGAGTCCGACCAGTGCCCGATGAACGCGGCTCCGATCGCAGCGACCAGCATCAACTGGTCGATGTCGAACACGCGAGACCGGACCGACAGCCAGGCATCGCGGGCCACGAAAACGCCGGTCACGACAGCTGCAATCATATACATCGCCGTCACCGGACCATCGAGATCACTGAACCAGTCCAGGCTCCGCGCTACCAGATACACCAGCAGCGACACCCCAGCTGCGGCCAGTTCGGCCCGGCTGGCGCCATGCCCGTGGTCGTGGCCGTCGCCTGAGCCGTGATCATTGTGGTGGTCCTGGTCTTGGACGGGCGCCGGGCGTGTGCGTAGGCCAAGCCGTCCCAACGCATCGGCGACCGCAGCATCGTCGGTCGCAGTCTTGTCGTACTCGACCCGCACCACGCCTTCGACCGTCACCGCAGCATCGACCACGCCATCCGTCGAACGGAGCTGGGAGGTGAGCGCGTTCGCCCGACTCGTGTTTCCGACACCGTCGATTCGTTCCACGAGGTGTCCGTAGCGGCCATCGATCGTGGCTCCGGCGACTCGCACCCGGTCGGTCAGGCGCCGGATCGAGACGGCGCCGGGAGCCAGATGCAAGCACAGCGTCGCCGAACCAGCGCCCGCGGACTCGTCGTCGACGATGACGTGCACCGAGTCAACGCCATCGAGACGCTGCACTGAGTTGACCAGATCCACAACACAGCGATCATCGACGTCTTGGGCATGAGGGAGCACGACGTCGAGGTCGAGCTGAAGGGTGTCACTCACCGGCCTGCCTCCCGGTCTCGTCCGCCGCTGCAGAATCAAGCAGCGCTGCCAACTCGGGACGCATGGGCGCTGGTGCGAATGCCGAGACGTCGGCCCGACCGGAGTTTCCCGCCGGGTAGCGGCCCGTCAGCGACCCCGGCGCCGCGACAGCGAGCCGGAACAACTGTCCGCCCACCTCTCCTGCGTCGCGAGTCCGCCATCCCAACGCCAACATCTCGAGGTGGACTCGTACGTGAGGCACAGGCCACGGCTGGGACAGCACGTGTGCATCACCAAGCCGAACCCACGCCTCCTCGACCTCTCCATCTCGAGCGTTGCGACGGGCGTCGACGACCAGCTCCGTGATCCGAAGATTCACCGACGTTGGTGCTCGCCACCTCATGCGTCGACCTCGTGGCCATGGGCAACGTGCTCACGCGACAGGTCCAGCACCAGACGGACATGAGCATCGTCGAGTCGGTAGAAGACGTTGCGGCCATCTCGCCGATTGCGCACCACGCCGGCCGCTCGCAGCAACCGCATGGCTTGGGAGACCTTCGTCTCTGACGTCTCCACCGCAGCGGCGAGGTCGCAAACGCACAGCTCCCCTACCTCAAGCAACGCAAACAAGATTCGCACCCGTGTCGGATCGCCCAAGAGTCGAAACATCTCCGCAAGCGCCACGGCCTCCTCGGTACCGGGGAGCGCTCCAGCGACGACGGCGACTCGAGCACCATCGACGTTCCGCTCGCCGCAAGCATCAGAGTGAGCTGGATTTAACTTCTGCATACCTGTGAAGATATAGAGGCATTGCACCCATGTCAACGGCCAGATCGAAGAGTGAACCCGCCGTCTCGACTTCCTCCATTGCGCCGACGTTGCGGCATACTGACATTGTGAGACAGACAGTACAAGTATTCGCGGCGGTCGAGTCCCCGTGGGTGTGGGAGGCCCGGCCTGACGTGTGGCTCCTCGTCGCGTGCCTCGCAGGCGGTTACTGGTGGTCGATGACTCGACTTCGGATTGCCTTCAACGCTCCCCCGTCGCCGCGCTCGCAGGTCGTCCGCTACGGCCTCGGAGTTGCGGTCCTCTGGCTCGCTGTCGACTGGCCGATGGATCGCATCGGCGACGACTTCTTGTTCTCCGCCCACGTGGTGCAGTTCCTCATGATCACCCTCATTGCTTCACCGTTGCTCCTGACCGGAGTCCCGGGCTGGCTCCAGTCCGAGATCATCCGACCTGTCCAGCCACTTGTCGGGGTTCTCACCCGGGCACCGGTTGCGCTCGCCTTGTTCCAGATGGTGATTGTCGGAACGCACCTTCCGTTCGTCGTCGAGCTGTACGCATCGAATTCGGTCGTGCACTTCGGGCTGCATGCACTCTGGCTGCTGTCGGCGCTGGTGTTCTGGATGCCGATTCTCGGCAGCGAACCAGTCGCCCGTCCACTCCGTCCGCCGCTCAAGGTTGCGTATCTGATCGGCGCAACGGTCGTCCCCACGGTGCCGGCTTCTTTTCTGACGTGGGCCGAGACCGCGTTCTACACCCCGTACGCAACAGCTCCGCGCGTCTGGGGGCTGTCTCCAGTCGAAGACCTTCAGCTTGCTGGTGCGCTCATGAAGTTGGGTGGCGGCACGATCCTTTGGGGATACATCCTGTGGGTTTTCGCGTCTTGGGCGTCCAGCGAACGGAGCCCGCGCCGCGCTGACCTAAGATGACGAAATGGTCGAATCGGGGGCTCATGACACGTAGAGCGATGGGAAGCCTCGAGGGCGCAGTCCTTGACGTTCTGTGGCAAGGCGAGCGAGCGCTCAAGCCCGGTGATGTGCTTGAAGCGCTTTCGATCGAGCCACCCGTCTCGTATGCAACAGTGCTGACCATCCTCCGTCGGCTCTGGAAGAAGGGGTTGGTCACCCGAGAGCGGGTCGGGAAGGCCCACCACTACCTCCCCAGCCGAACCCGCGATGAGCAGACCGCTGCGACGATGACCGAGGCGTTCGCAGCAGCAAAGGACCCTTCGGCTGCGCTTGGCCACTTCGTGGACCAGTTGTCCGCCGCAGAGACCTCAGCGCTTCGCCGCATCCTGAAGCAGCAGTGAGCCTGTCCATCGTCGCCATCGGCGTCTTGCTGCTTTCCCTACCTGCTCTGGCAGCTCGTCTCACGCTTGGACCCGCAACCCAGGTGCGGCTCACATGCGTATCGGTCACCAGCGGGATCGCAACGCTCGGGGTGGGCGCTGTTCTTGCTGCGAGCCCTCTCGTGATGTGGTGGCGCCACGGCGACGAAATTCAGGGCATGTCGGTGAGCCAGTTTTCGCCGGGCGGACCCTGGGCATGGGCCGCAGCCGGCATCCTCGCCGCTCTCGGCTCCATCTGGTGCGTCGATTCGGTGCGCCGCACCTACAACATGAGGAGGCAGGCGGCATTGCCGAGGTGGGCCGCCGCCTCTGTGGAACGCAACACCGACGCTGACGTAGAAGTCCGTGTAGCCGACGTGGCGACAGCGATTGCGTTCGCCGTTCCCGGGCGCGACCATCACATCGTCATCTCACGCGGCCTCACCGAGCAACTCACGCCTGACGCACTGCGTGCCGTGCTGGCCCACGAGGGGGCACACCTTCGGCTCCGCCACGACCGCCACCTTCTCGTCCTGTCAACCTACAGTCGCTTTTGGGGCTGGCTACCCGGCGTCGCCAGCGTGGTGCGAGCGCATCGCGACGCTGTCGAGCGATGGGCCGACGCTGACGCTGCCCACACCTATTCGCTCCCGGCCCACGACTTCGTCGATGCACACACGACGCTGTGTCAACCAGCCCGCGCCGCCGACGTCGGCCAGCCGGCCAAATCTGCCGACCACTGGTGGCGGATCGCCGCCGTGTGGTCATTGCTCGCTTTCGTGTTATTGCTCGGAGGGCTGACGACGATGCACGCAATCAACGAGGCTGGCGCGCTCTTGGCCGCACTGCACTGACCGGTCGAACTGGCCGACTGCTGGCCAGCACACGGAAGACGGTGATCTCATCCTTCTTCAGTCGCACCGAGCGGCTCTCCATGTCGCCTACGTCGAGCGCGTGCCAGCATCACGTACCCAACGATCAGCCACCCCAGCAGCATCCCGAATCCAACGACTGCGCCGGGGGCGACGAGCGCTGTGCCAGAGCCGTCGGAAGCGACGTCACCTTCGGGAGGGGTCGCCAACGTCGCGAGATAGATGGCCAGCGCTGCGATCGCCCCCATCCCGAGCACGTGCAGAGTGCGTCGGCGTCGAGACACCCGCCCAGTGCGACCGGGAGGGACACTACCCATCGGTGCCGTCGCCCATGTCCATTTCGCCCATCTCCATGTCCGCCTCGCCCGATCCCATTTCGCCCATTCGCATGAACTCGCCGGGTTCGAAGCCTTCCGGGAACTCGGGAAGGCCAAGCCGAGCACGAGCGGCGTCCATTTCATTGATCTCGATCGCCTGGTTCCGCGCCATGGATGTCGCCAGATCGCGGACCCAGGGATCCTGTGCGTCGGCTGCCGCCGCAGCTGCCATCTCGACGCCGCCGCGATGATGGTCGGCCATGAGCGCGAAGAACAACGCGTCGTTGCGAGGGCCGCTTGCGTCGGCAAGGAGGCGCATCTCGTCGGCACTCGCCATGCCCGGCATCTCTTGGGGCATGAAGCTCATGCCCATCCACTCCATCGCAACCGGAGGCCGGTTGTCTCGGAGTTGTCCCCACTGCTCAAGCCTCCGCTGCATCATTCCGATCTCGTACGCCTGTTGTTGCAGAATCTCGCGGGCGAAGAGCTGGCTCGCGTCGGAGTCTCCGTTCACGATCTGTGCGTTTGACATGAGAATCGCCTGCTCGTGATGCGTGATCATGTCGTGCAGGAACCCGAGATCGGTCGACAATGGCCCGCCCGTGCGCTCGGAAACGGCGAATAGAATCGCACCACCGAGGAACATGAGCGCAACCGCCCCGAGGAATGCTTGGAACCACGATCGCGGCAAGATGCGGTCAACCGGCATGCTGGTTCTTGAGTCTCATGGCACTGCTGCTCACGCACAGCTCCTTCCGTCTCCTTGATTGTACAGTCTGTACTATGAGAACCGTGTTCGGATCATTCGGCCGTCTTGGACTCGCCCTCGCTGCTGTCGTGATCGCTGCGACCGTGGCCATGCTGGCTTCCTTCCGCGGCGGTGAGGGAAGCTCGGGTTGCGTTGCGGGCGAACAGGCCGTGTCGACGATATGGACGGAGGCGGCCCTCGATGCCATCCGGCGCGACTTCCCCGCTCCTACGGTTCACTCGCGGAATCTCTACCACCTGTCGGCGGCGATGTGGGATGCTTGGGCTGCCTACGACACCGAAGCTTCAGGCGTGTTCGTCGACGAGCTCCGCACGGGTGACGACGCCGAGAGCGCACGAGATGAGGCGATCAGTTTCGCCGCGCACCGACTCCTCACACAGCGCTATCGCAACTCGACCGGAGCGATAGAGAGCCTCGGCCAGTTCGACCGGACCCTCGCATCGCTCTGCCTCGACGCTGGCCAGACCGAAAGAAGCGGCAGTCCAGCTGCCTTCGGCATCGAGATCGCCAACCGTATTCTCGACGGGTCGATCGAGGACGGCTCCCTCGAACTCAACGGCTACTGGGACCTCACGTATTCGTCGGTCAACGCACCGCTGGTTGTTGACGAGTCTGGCACAGAGATGGTCGATCCGAATCGTTGGCAACCGCTCTCGATTCGGGGGCAGCAAACCCAAAACGGTCAACTCGTCGGCAGGGTCGAGCAGCGATTCATTGGTCCGAACTGGGGGTTCGTGACACCGTTCGCGATCGAACAGGACAGTCAACGCGGACTCCCGTACGATCCCGGCCCTCCGCCGCTGCTCGGGATCGATGACGCAGCATTTGTAGCTGGAGCGAGCCGAGTGGTCGAGTTGTCGGCGCGGCTCGACCCATTGTCCGACCGGTTGATCGACATCTCACCAGCGGCATTGGGCAACGTCGAACTCGGGACCTACGACGCCGCTGGACGAGCCTCGAACCCTGTCACTGGCGAGAGCTACCAACCGAACCTCGTCCCTGAAGCCGACTACGGCCGTGTCATCGCCGAATACTGGGCCGATGGCCCCGACTCCGAAACGCCACCCGGCCACTGGAACACGCTCGCCATCGACGTCGGCAACGCGCTCGAACGCACCGGCGACCTCACCATCGACGGCGAACCCGTCGACAGGCTCGAATGGGATCTCAAGGTAGGTCTTGCGCTCAACGGCGCTCTGCACGACACCGCGATCGCTGTATGGGGCGCAAAAGCCCACTACGACTACGCCCGCCCAATCTCCATGATTCGCTACCTCGGTCAACGCGGCGACCTCAACGAACAACCTGGCATCATCGAGAGCATCACGAAATCCAGCACCGCACCCGGCGAGCGCCACGAACATCTTGCCGACTACATCGGGGAGCAGGCCGTCTACGGATGGCTCGGCGAACCAGCGGATCCGACGACGATCACGAGTGGCGTCGCCTGGATTCGTGCCGCTGACTGGATGCCCTACCAACGGGCCTCATTCGTCAGCCCCGCATTTGCCGCTTACGTCAGCGGACATTCCGGCTTCAGCCGAGCCGCCGCCGAAGTCCTCACCGAACTCACCGGCTCCCCATACTTCCCCGGCGGGCTCGCCACCCACACTGTCGAACCCGGCGGACTCATCCACGAAGCCGGCCCGACCCGAACCGTCACGCTGCAGTGGGCTACCTACCGCGACGCCGCCGACCAAGCGGGACTCTCCCGTCTCTACGGCGGCATCCATGTTCCCGCCGACGACCTCGATGGCCGCATCATGGGTGCCGAGATCGGCATCATCGCCGTCAGCCACGCACGCAGCTACTTCGGAAACTGACCACGTATGACGCTACGCGAGGTCGCCGCTCGGGCAGCGAAGGTCCTCGTACTCGCAACGGGTCTCACCGCCTGTGCAGGCGGACCGGACGCGACCCCGGACGCCGCCGCAGTGATCCAACGCCTCGAAGCCGTCGAGCCAATGCGTCGCTGGACCTTCAGCTACCGGCCCGACAGCCCGTCTCCCTACCTCGCCTGCCTGCAAGGCATCGACGAGATCACTGGCAGCGTCGACGTCGCGGAAGGAATCGTTTGGCTCCAGCCGAGCAGGGACGCACCAGCCATCGCAGTCACCGAAGACACAATCGCCGTACCCGACCCCGAAATACCCGGTTCGTGGCTCGCCACTCCCTGGCCAACCAAGGACGATGAGGCGCTGACCGACATGTTCGGCGAAACACTCGCTGAGCACATCCGAACCGGCCTCCGGCTCCCCGATCCGAACATGACCGTCATGGAAATGTTCACTGTTGCGACCTCTGTCGAGACAGCAGACGACAACCGACAGGAAGGGTCCGACACGCTTGTCATCGTCGCCGACATTGAACGGTTCAACGATGCCGCGAACTCTGACGTCGAGCCACTCGATGCCCTGACAGTCACTGCCGTGGTCGATCCAACTGGGAGAGTCACCACCATGATCGTCGATGCAAGCCCCATCGCTCAGAGTGAGTCCACGAGCCCGCACCGCAACCGCTACGCCATCACCGCCAACTACGACGGCCTCGACCCGTTCGATGCCGCTCCCACCAACGCCGTCATCGTCGACCCAGCCGACCTGCAGTACCCGAATCCACAGTCGTCGTGCGAGTTTCGATCATGACCGCCGAGCACCAGCGCCATACGTGAAGGGCACTCCGAACCGGTCGGTTCGAGGGTTTCCGATGTCCTGAAACATCTGGTGGTATCGGAGAGGCCTTGAAGAAACCTCACTCTCCACGCATCCAGTGTCGCCCGGAAGTAGCCAGCGGCGCTGAGCGGCATCCAGCCAACTGGCAATCACGCTGCGCAGCATCTGGCCGGTCCTCGGGCTGGGTCCCAGCGCCGAGTGTCGCTCGCCCTGTGTTTATGTATTCGAGTTGATGTGGTCGGCAATCCTGCGTTGTTCGGCGGCTTCCGTTGCGCCGCACCTGCGGTCCGAGCTTGCGTCGACAGCTGATCAGCTTCCGCCCCTGCCCTCGGCGCCTGTGGTGTGCAGTCACGGCGACCTCCACGACAAGAACATCATCACCGCACCCCGTCACATCGGCATCATCGACCTCGACAGCACGGCGCGCCGACCCGCCGAAGACGACCTTGCCAACCTCGGCGTTCATCTCGAGCTACGGGCCCTCCAAGCTGGTCACCCGCCGATCGTCGGACAACGAAGATCGGCGCACCTGGTCGAGAGCTACGCGGTGCACCGCCCGATCCACAAGGCGCGCTTCGCCGCCATGCGCCGCCACGTCTGGTTCCGGCTCGCGTGCGTCTACACGTTCCGTCGCTCGAGCAGGCGCCATGTGCCGGTGCTACTGCAGCGCGTCGACAGACCAACCTGGTCGGCCATGCAACCGTGCCGTGACGGCCCGCTCTCGGCATCAAGCCCGTTCGCCGCCAGCCGGCTACGCCGAGAACCACATCTCCCGACCCTCCGGGTCGAACGCCAGGGCTTGACACCGCGAGCCGCCTCGGCGGGATCGCTCCCAGCGAACGCAGCATAGCGCTGCGTCCGCATCACGAACCACGGGAGATGATCCATGAACTACACCACCCACGCCGAGAACGTCACATGCCGACTCGTCGACATGAAGCAGTCGTCGTCGGCGAACCACAACGTGCCTTCTACGGCGCCCAGTTCTCTGACACCTTCCCCGTATTCGTCCACTTCGGCGTCGAACTCTGGGTCCCCTCGGACTCCATGTCAACGACTACGCCGTCACCCCGACTTTCAGTGACCAGAGTGCTGTCGGCCACCACCGATACGTCATCGAAACCACCCACGAACCAGAAGGCAACCTCGCTGCCGCCATCGACGAGTCGCTCACAGCACAGAACGCCGACTACCGCGCCAAACGACTCGAAGAGATCATCGAAACGCCGCTGCCACGTCGTTCACTCGAATAGCGACCATGCCATTCGTTTTTGGGTGGTTGACTGTCGTGGCCTGCGGTCATGTCATCGGAGCAAACGCTCCAATCCACCATTCCTGTCGTTCGATCTGAGTCGCACGCACGAATGGCGCGGACCAACGGGACGCTTACCCTCACGCGCCGGAAGATGCGCTGGTCGCATCGCGAAAGTGCTACTCGCCTGCATGGCGTTACAGGATCGCGCCATCGAGATCAGCGATTGGCTGGCCGGAGACCGTATCTCAGCTCTCGATTGATCAGGGAGCGGGAAGCGTGGCTGACTCTCCGTCGAGCAGGATCACCTCGATCTGAATCTCTGGTCGTTCGCACTCGTCGGCGACCGGCCCTATGAGCAGCCCGACGACCTCGGCGACAGGATCATGATCCAGTGGCTGCACCCACAACGGATTCTCGAAGCGTGGACCGCCGTCGCCATCCCTCGAACAACGGCCACCCGAAGCCGCGCTCGACCAACCCCCATCGATGCCAGCCAACGTCGCGGTGATCAGAACAACCCGATGCGACGGCCTCATCAACGAATACGAAAACGCCGCTTGACCAGCCAAGACAGAGTTTCCGAGCCCCACACCGTCCATCGGACAAGCCAAGTCAGTTGTCACCTCCACCCGCGGCAGACCCTCGCGAACATTGGCTGCTATCCCGGGACGATGCCGCCACAGAACGGGTGATCTGACTCCAATGCGATGAAGTAGGAAACGCCGTACTGGGTGACGATCTCGTCAGGACGATTCACTGCCAAGCCGGATTCGTCTTTGGCACGTGGGTCGACGTGGAAAGAATGGAGCCGCTCGCCCACCTGCTTAGTCATGAAGAATGGGTAGGAGCCATTCGATTCGCGATCCCAGCCTCGTTCCAGAGCTAACGCTTCGTACCAATCCTCCACATCTGCGAAAGTCGTGGGTTCAACAAGCTCGAACAGCGTCAGGGCGTTTGTACGTCGACAGAGCGGCGCTCCGTCCAGCAACTCCTGAGTACGTTCCACACCACTTCTTCGGTCGAACTCGACGGCGCCGGGAAAAGGTTCATAGGCAATGTCTCCGATGTCCTCCAAAGGAGGAACTGCCCCTTCGCTAGACCCGCAACCAGTCGCGACGAGAGCGGTTGCGGCCAGTAGTACAGCAACTCCGCGCCGAAGTGCACGATGAGCCTTCACCTGCACGAGACCGTGACCTCCACATGAATGCACTCGTCCGCCGAGGCACCGCCATCTCCGTAGTCATACCCCGGACCCCCACGCAAAACATCGTTGCCTCGGTTACCGAACAACGAGTCGGTACCGGCTCGGCCACGTAACACATCATCGCCAGGTCCACCTCGGAGCACATCTGCGTGACGCCCGCCAAACATCAGATCAGCCCCAGCACCGCCGGACATATCATCCTGCCCACGCCCGCCGCGCAACACATCATCACCCGAGTTTCCGCGGATCGTGTCGTTGCCGCGTCGACCACGAATCACATCATCACCGCCACCTCCGATCAAAAGGTCGGCCCCCCGGCCCCCAACGATGACATCCGCTCCGAAGCCACCGCGCACAACGTCCGCCCCGCTACCGGCGAAGATGAGATCGTCACCAGCTTCTCCTCGAATGTCGTCGTCGCCAGCCATCCCGCAAATCACGTCATCTCCTTGCGTTCCGATGAGCACGTCGGGCCCCTCGCTGCCCACGATTGTGCAATCTGACTGCTCAAGCACCGTCACTTCGACAGTTGCAGTGTCACACAGTCCCTCCGCATCACACACCTG
>CAYTUB010000095.1:0-11740 GCA_964441145.1 uncultured Acidimicrobiales bacterium | reverse complement strand
CTTCGACGGCTCGGGCTCGAACCGGATTCGCTCGATCACCGTGATTGCCATTCGCGCACCTTTGGGGTCGGACCGACAGTATCGATAGCAGCGCCTGTCGAAAAGTTGACCTTCTGTGTCAACGTTGTGGGTATGGACGGGCGTCTAGTTGGTGTGGAAGCACCGGTGGTTCGAGTGGGGCCAACTCATCTGGGACTGGATCAACTGGTTTCTCGACTAGAGAGAAGACTCGTTTACTGACCCCGAAGCTAGCTTGGCCCTATGGAACCTGACTACTGGATCGAAGGCTGGGAGCAGGGCCGCACTGGGTTTGACCAGTCCGAGCCGCACCGCTGGTTGCCCGAGCATTGGGCGTCCGTCGAGGTAGCGAACGACGCGGTCGTTTTCGTGCCGCTGTGCGGCAAGACCGTAGACATGGTGTGGCTCGCCGAACAAGGTCACCGGATCATCGGCGTCGAGGTCAGCGAGATCGCAGTCGTTGGCTTCTTCGACATGGTCGGGCTGACCCCCGAAGTCGAGGTGATCGGCCCGCTATCGGCGTATCGGGCAGGTCCCTACGAAATCTGGCGAGGCGACCTGTTCGAGGTGCCAGCGACCGTTTTTGATCGAGTCGATGTGGTGTACGACCGAGCGAGCATCGTGGCGCTGCCACCCCAGATTCGCCAGCGCTACACCCAGATGCTTTCGACCCAGCTGCGCGGCGATGCCCCCTGGTACTTGGTGTCGTTCACCTATGACCAAAGCGAGATGGATGGCCCCCCATTCTCCGTCACGCTCGAAGAGATCGATGCGCTCTTGGCCAACGAGTTCGATATCGAAACCGTCGTCGATGAGTCCGTGATCGAACGGGCCGCAGCAATGCAAGAGCGCGGCCTGACCGAAATGCGAGAGACCTTGAGCATCCTGCGACGCTGATACTGAATCGCCGTAGCGAAGTTCGTCGTTCGGCGTTGTCGCTAGTTACATCGGAGTTGTACCTTCGCGCGATAGGAGCGGAACCCAGGAGAGTCACGGGATGGCGAGAAGCAGCGCATTGAAAGACACACTTTTGACGAAGGGACGGTCCTTCGGAATTGCCTTCATGGCGGCCTCGATGGTGGCAGCGATTCTCGCTGCACCAGCGGGCGCGCAGGCAGGGGCCACGTGCGGAGGCGAGACTGCCACGATCGTCGGCACAAATGGCGCGGACAACCTCGTCGGCACCGCCGGCCGCGACATCATCGCCGGTTTGGGTGGCAACGACTTCATAAGCGGGCTCGAAGGCAACGACGTGATTTGCGGCGGCGAAGGCAACGACGAAATTCGCGGCGGCGGCGGTCAGGACTTCATCAACGCTGGCAAGGGAAACGACGAAATTCGAGGCGGCGCAGGAGCCGATGAAATCATCGGGAGTAACGGCAACGACACCGTCGAGGGCAACGGCGGCGCCGACATCATCGATGGTGGCAAGGGACGGGACACTATCGAGGGCAACGGCGGCGCTGACGTCATCGGTGGCGGCGACGGCGACGACACCATTAGCGGCAACAACGGCGCGGACACACTCAACGGCGGTAGCGGAGCCGACGTCTTGTCAGGCGGAAAAGGCAAGGACACCATCAGCGGTGGAGCTGGCGCAGATGAAATCGGTGGCGGCGCCGGAAACGACACCATTGAGGGCAACGGCGGCGACGACATTCTCAATGGTGGGAACGGCGCGGACACGATCACCTCCGGCGCAGGCGACGACGACATCAACGGCGGCGGTGGCGACGACATCATCGACGGAGTTGACGAGAGCGCACCACCCCCAAGCGCCGGCGAGTTCTTCTTTCAAGACTTCAGTGGCGCGACATCTACCGGGGCAATCTATGGGCTTGTTGAAGTTGGGTTCCGTGAGTTCGCTACTCCCGGGGACGGCACGTGCTACCTGGTCGTGGGTGAGATCACGCCCCAGAACATCATCACCGGACCTGTATCGAGCTTTCTCGACACGCCCCCTATCGGGCTGATCGTCGGCGGCGAATACATTGACGATCGAGGGCCTTGCGATACGAGCGAAGCCGACGTGCTGGGCTACGACTGGATTCTGGACTCCGAAGCTACGTCCGGCACCGACATTCCGTTCTATGACTGGGTCTTTGTAGCTGAGGGCCAGGGCAGGATTACAGACATTGTGGTCGGCAACCCCGCCTTCATCGATGAGGTGACGGTCATCCCGCCAACGGTATTGGACGCTGTCCCGCGGCCTGTTGGGCTCGATGTCGGAACGCTGCCAAATGGACCTGCAGTAGGCGGGCGGAACGCAACCTTTGAGTTCACGGACGCCTCGGGAGACACGAGCTGGACCGGTGAGATTTCTGCGGTCGTCAGTGCAACCGTCGACCAGTTCGCCGACGAACCCGGCAGGTGTTTCCTGGTTCTGGGATCGCTCACGCCGACTGCGGTCGATGGTCTCACCACGACCGGTTTCGATACCCCAGCCATCGGAACTCTGGTTGGCGGTCGATATGTGCCAGACAGCACTCGGTGCGAAACCGATGAGGCTGAAGCCGATGGGTTCGATTGGATTTTGAACGCCGAGGTCACCGTGGGAACCGAATTTCTCTTCTACGCAGAGATCTTCGTCCCCGAGGCTTTCGTAGGAAACCCCACGCACGTCATCGTTGGTCGCCAAGCCGACGACGCAGCGGTGTTTGAGAACTAGCGGGCACCTAACGCGGGGCTTGTGCTCCCAACATTGAGCTGGGGTCCGCACGGTTGGTTGGGTCTCGATCTCAGTGTCGGGTCGACAGACTGGGACGAAGTGGCCGAGCTCGTCGAGGACTCGTTTCGTCAAACCGCGACCAAGAAACTGATCACTCAGCTCTCCGATCGATAGTGGACGCCACGGCCTGATGATGGCAGGCGATCGGTCGACACGCGATTGTCATTCAAGGTCTGAAGATTGCTTCCGATACTAGTTGCATATTGCTCCTGCGTAGGGCCGGAGAACCGCGTGATGCGGATGCAAGGGGATGGTTGGATGAAGGCACGATTCAAAGTGGCGTCCATCGCTACGGCAATATTGTTGAGCGCGTGTGGAGCAGAGGAGCCCCAAGCGGCATTGGAGGCCCCGGCATCGAGCACACCTGAGGCGCTCGCGTTCGACGATGCAACGACATCGGTACCTGAGACAACGACCGCGGCACCCACAACGACGACAACCGTTGCGCCGACGACGACTACGACCGCGGCACCCACGACAACCGTTGCGCCGACGACGACTACGACCGCGGCGCCCACAACGACGACAACCGTTGCGCCGACGACAACGACCGTCGCACCGGCTCCCGCAACCACACAGTTGTCGGTCGAGTTTCTTGAGACGGTGTTCGGGCCCGGCGAGGTAAGTCCCGAACTCGCTCGAGCGGCCCTGGATGCGTTCAACGCTGGCGGGTACACCTGGGTCACCGACACGTTGTTTGTGTCTTATGGGGATGTTCCCCAAGTCGGAGACACCGGATCGATCATCGAGTACAACGCCTGGACGGATTCAGAAACGGGCGCCGTCCTGGCCCACTTCCGGGAGACGGTTTCCACCGGGTATACGGCCGGTGGCCAGCCCATCGACCTCGAGACCGGTTTCTTCTGTGGTCAATTTGGAGAGTGCCCCCCGGGGCTAACCCAGCAAGACATCGTTGCAGCCACATCAATCGATATCGAGCTCTTGGATATCACGCACTTGCCGGGCATGTGCAGCCTCAACTCCATTGGCCCGGGTCCGAGGTTCCTCGCCTGCTAGATCGTCACCAACCCGGGGAGCGTAGATCGATCGCGAGATCGTCGGTCCAGCTTTGGTCAGCGGGGTAGATCATCGCCCAAGGATCGTCGAAGGCTTCTGCACCAGGAGCAGTCGTAGTGATCTCGTTGTTGACGACTCGACAGTCGAAGCGCTCATAGAAGCCGGGCACGGGCGTCTGGAACAACGAGGGAACCCCACGATCATCCACTCGCCGGAACGCAGCGTGCACCACCGCATCGCCGAACCCCTCGCCACGGCGCTGCGGGTCGGAACACACGCTCGCCAGAGCAACGATCTCCCGGTCGCCATCCCCGTAGCCAATCGTGTGTTCAAAGGTGCGCGCTAGCGCGACGACCGTGCCGTCGGGATCGAAAGCCAGGTGAACGCGTTCATCTCGTAACTCCGCCGACCGCACGTCCATCTTGTGGATCCGTTCGGCTGGATCGGGAGTGCCGTCGGTCGGCCAGACCTGCTCCCACAGCTCAGCGCAGGCGATCTGAACGGCGCGTTCAAGGTCCGACCAACGTTCCATCGCAATTCTCACTGCGCCGAATCTAGTCAGCTATGCGCCATTGCGGAGGTGATTGACGCTTCGGTGTCTGTGTTGAATCTGGGAGTCGACATGCCGATACTTCTTCCATGGGGCCGTTCTCAACTGTGCTCGCCGTCGTGGTCTTCTCGATCGGCGCTGCTTGGACGTTGAAGAACCGTTCTGCAGTTCTGGCGCAATTGCGGAACTTTGCCACCGAACCAGACCATGCCGTGAACCTTGCTGTCACTCGGATCGCATTCTTTGGCACCACGCTGTATCTGGCGCCGTGGCGTGACGCGGACCGGTGGGCGGCGCTCCCGCAGGAGCTGCTGATAGCACCAACGGGCACGCAATGGCTCGCAGACTTGGGCCTCGCGAGCCCGGGTTTTGTCCGGGTGCTTGTCGTGATGATGACGATTGCGACGGTGACCGGCCTGGTGGGGTTCTTCACGCGGACGAGCGCAGCCGTGTTCACCGCGATTGGTTTCTATGTGCTTTGGTTGCCCCAGAGCTTCGGCAAGGTCGATCACATTCACCACATGCTGTGGGTCGGGCTCTTGATGGCGCTGTTCCCATCGGGCGATGCTCTGTCCATCGATTCCTGGCGTCGTGGGTCGCCGAAGGTCGCTCCATCGCGTTCCTATGGCGTACCTCTTCGGGTGCTGTGGGTGTTTCTTGGGATGATCTATTTCTTTCCCGGGTTCTTCAAGTACTTCTTTGGGGGCCTTGGGTGGGCCTTCTCCGACAACCTCCGCTTCCAAGCGCAAATTACGTGGCTCGCCCACGATGCGTTGCCTGCGATCCGCGTGGACCAGTGGCCGACGCCGCTCTTGTGGGCTGCGGGTCTGGGGACCCTCATTTTTGAGATTGGTTTCGTATTCTGCATCTTCTCGAAGCGGCTACGCCCCTTGGCCGCGGTGGTCGGCTTTAGCTTTCACGTCGCGACCGGCTTTTTGCTGCTGATCTCATTCACGTCCGTACGCATGTTGTACGTGAGCTTCCTTCCCTGGCATCGGATCATTCCAGCGGTTCGATCGCGTTTCTCTAAGGCGTCGCCTGCCGAGCGCGAGCCCGTCCTCGCCTCGGCTGGGTCGGGGTCGAAGCATCGACTTCCGGAACTCGCTGCGTGGTCGCTCGTTGCAATCACTTTCCTGGTCTCATCGCAGGTGTACCTAAACGCGTGGCCCGTGGCCACGTATCCAATCTTCCCGAGGGTTGATTCGGGCGATGTCGCCGTTGTCGAGTTGGTGCTCGTCGACGAGCAAGGTCGTGAGCACGACTTTGCCTCTCAAACCAATGCGTTGGATTGGATTCCCGACCACAAGCTCTTCCGGATGCTGGATGAAGCCCGTCAAGACAGTGTGCGAGCAACGGCTCTGGCCAGTGTGATCGCGTGTCAGCTCGATGGCCCCTTCGAGGAGCTGGCTCTGTACTCAACGGTCGTTTCCTCGGACGTGGGTCAGTGGGAAGTACCGCTTCAGCGCGAACAGACTTTTGCGTTGGAGCTCGGTGGCGGGGGTGTACCTCCAGAGGCACTGGCATTTCGAGAATGCGGCTAAGAAGCACACGGAGATTTTTCGCCTTTTCCGCCGACTCTGGTGCCTGTGGATAACTTCTGAGAAACAGCGTGGCTTCAGACCTTTGTCACACGGACTCTGGTAGACTTACAACGTCGTAATTTCCCTCATTTTTCAGGCTGCAACGGCCTCGAAATGGGTAATCGGGAAGTTCGACGGAAGGAGATGTCGTGGCCGATTCACCGGACTCGTATAGCGCGGAGAACATCACGGTCCTCGAGGGTCTCGAAGCCGTGCGAAAGCGGCCGGGTATGTACATCGGCTCGACCGGCCCACAAGGCCTCCACCACCTCGTCTATGAGGTCGTCGATAACTCCGTCGATGAGGCCATGGCCGGCCACTGCTCGGTCATTAGCGTCGTCATCCACGAGGACGGCTCCGCAGAGGTCACCGACGATGGTCGCGGAATCCCCACCGGCGAGCACCCAAAGTACGAGGGCATGTCGGCCGCCGAGGTCGTCATGACCGTGCTGCACGCCGGCGGAAAGTTCGGTGGAGGCGGCTACAAGGTTTCCGGCGGCCTTCATGGCGTCGGCATCTCGGTGGTCAACGCACTGAGCAGCAAGGTCGAGGTCGAGATCGACCGCGCCGGCGATCGTCACTACATGGACTTCGAGAACGGCGGCAACGTCAAAACCAAGCTCGAGGTTCGCGGCGACGCTCCCGAGGATCGCACCGGAACCACCGTCCGGTTCTGGCCCGACGAGACGATTTTCGAAGAGACCGATTTCCGGGCGCAGACATTGCTCGATCGCTTTCAGATGATGGCGTTCCTCAATCGAGGCCTACGCATCCGGTTCCGCGATGATCGTCGCGACGAGCCACACGAGGAAGCCGACGAAGACGGTTGGATCGAGTTCCACTACGAGGGCGGCATCATCGACTTTGTCCGCCACGTCAACCAGTCGAAAGAAGCCCTGTTCAGCAAGGTGGGCTACTACGAGGTTCAAGAAGAGGACCAAGAAGTCGAGATCGCGTTCCAGTGGAACACCGGCTTCAACGCCGATGGTCTCCACAGCTTCGCGAACGGCATCACGACCGGCGGCGGAGGTATGCACGAGACGGGCTTCCGTACTGCGCTCACCCGCACGCTGAACAAATACGGCCATGACAAGAACTACCTGAAAGAAACCGAGTCGCTCACCGGCGACGATGTGCGTGAAGGCCTCACCGCCATCATTTCGGTTCGCTTGCAAGACCCACAGTTCGAAGGTCAGACCAAAGACAAGCTCGGCAACGTGTCGGTGCGTTCGATGGTCGAGAAGGCCACCAACGAAAAGCTCGCCGAATGGCTCGAAGAGAACCCTGCCGAAGGCAAGGTCATCATCAACAAGTCGATCGCCGCGCAGCGCGCTCGTGAGGCCGCACGTGCGGCTCGCGACAACATGCGGACCAAGACCGCCCTCGACGGCGCGGGCATGCCCGAGAAGCTCAAGGACTGCTCCAACAAGGATCCGCGTGAACGTGAACTGTTCATCGTGGAGGGCGACTCGGCGGGTGGCTCGGCCATCCAGGCCCGCGATCCAAAGTCGATGGCCATCCTTCCGATCCGCGGCAAGATCCTCAACGTCGAGCGCGCCCGTCTCGACAAGATGTTGAAGAACAACGAAGTCCAGACGCTCACCCAAGCCATCGGTGCGGGTATCGGCGAAGAGTTCGACATCGAAAAGATCCGCTACCACAAGATCATCTTGTTGGCTGACGCTGATGTCGACGGCAGCCACATCCGCACGCTGCTGCTCACGTTCTTCTTCCGCCAGATGCGCCAGCTTGTCGAGCACAACCACATCTACATCGCCCAGCCGCCGCTGTACTCCACCACACAGGGCAAGTCGAAGGTGTACCTCAAGGACGATCGCGAACGTGATGAGTTCCTCGAGAGCAACCCGAATCACAAGAAAGAGTTCCAGCGGCTGAAGGGCTTGGGCGAGATGCAGTGGCAGGAACTCGCTGAGACCACCATGAACCCCGGTGATCGAACCCTCTTGCAGGTGTCGGTCGACCAGGCCGCCATGGCCGACGAAGTCTTCAGCACGCTCATGGGCGAGGACGTTTCTCGCCGCAAGCACTTCATCCAGACGAACGCCAAAGACGTTCGTTTCTTGGACATTTAGGAGGCCGCTATGTCTGACACCATGGATTCCGGAGACGGCGGACAGTTCGCGATCGAGCCGATCGACATTCAAGAGGAGATGGAGCGATCCTTCCTCGACTATGCGATGTCGGTCATTGTCTCGCGCGCGCTCCCTGACGTGCGCGACGGGTTGAAGCCCGTTCACCGCCGCATCTTGTGGGCCATGAACGAGCTCAACGCCAATCCTGATCGTCCCACGATGAAGTCGGCTCGTGTCACCGGTGAAGTGATGGGTAAGTACCACCCGCACGGCGACTCGGCCATCTACGACTCGCTCGTACGTATGGCGCAGGATTTCTCGCTGCGTCATCGCCTGATCGAGCCGCAGGGCAACTTCGGATACACCCCAGATGATTCGCCCGCTGCGGCTCGATACACGGAGTGTCGTCTCGACCCGTTGGCGCTTCGCCTGTTGGCCGACATCGACGAGAACACGGTCGACTTCGCGGACAACTACTCCGGCGAATTCACCGAGCCCGAGGTTCTCCCTTCACGGTTCCCAAACCTGTTGGTCAATGGTGGCCAAGGCATCGCTGTAGGTATGGCGACGAGCATTCCGCCGCACAACCTGGGCGAAGTCATCGACGCCACCGTGCATCTGATCGATAACCCCGAAGCTGATCCTGGCGACCTCATGGGCTTCATCAAGGGCCCGGACTTCCCCACGGGCGGGCTCATCATGGGTCGCGCTGGCATCGCCGATGCCTACCGAACCGGCAAGGGCAGCATCAAGATGCGAGCCCGTGCCGAGATCGTCGAAGGCAAGACCAACGACACCATCGTCGTTACCGAGCTTCCGTACCAGGTCAGCCCCAACTCGGTGTTCTCCAAGATCAAAGAGCTGCTGGCCGCCAAAGAGCTCGACGGCATCTCCGACATCAACGACTTCTCGTCGAAGGGCGAGACCCGCATCGAGATCAAGCTCAAGCGCGACGCGCCAGCCCTCGTCGTGTTGAACAACCTCTACAAGCGCACGCCGCTGCAAACGTCGTTCTCGATGAACGCTGTCGCGCTGGTCGATGGCGTGCCTCGCACGCTCAATCTGCGAGAGCTGCTGGTGCCCTACATCGAGCATCAGGTCGAGGTCATCACCCGACGAAGCCAGTTCCGTCTCGACCAGAAACTTGCCCGAGCGCACATTGTCGAAGGCCTCATCAAGGCCCTTGATCTCATCGACGAAATCATCGCTGCAATTCGAGCATCGGAAGATCGCGGTGCGGCTCGCACGGCGCTGATGGCCAAGCCGTTTGAATTTTCCGAGATCCAGTCCAACCACATTCTCGACATGCCCCTCGGGCGTCTCACCCGCCTCGGCCGCGCTGGCCTCGAGGAAGAGATGACTGAACTGCGAGAGGAGATCGCCGAGCTCGAGAAGATCCTCAACGACAAGGATCGCTTGTTCGAGGTCATGAAGGAGCAGCTTCAAGAGGTCAAGGACGAGGTCGCCGACGAGCGCCGGTCCGAGCTCATGCACGACCCCGGCGAGATCGACATCGAAGATCTCATCGACGACGAAGACCTCGTCTTCACGATGTCGTCGGGCGGCTACGTCAAGACCATGTCGATCGACGAGTTCCGTACGCAGAGCCGTGGTGGACGCGGCGTAGCCGGGGCGTCGAATCTGAAAGACGACGACTACGTCGTCAACATGATTCACACCACCGCGCACGCCTATCTGCTGTTCTTCAGCAACCGGGGCAAGGTCTACCGCCTCAAGGCGCACCAGATCCCAATGACGAGCCGCACCGCCCGCGGTACGGCCATTGTGAACCTGTTGCAGCTTCAGCCTGAAGAGAAGATCCAGGCCATCATCGACACGCGTGACTACGAAACCAATCGGTACCTGTTCTTCGCTACCCGTCTCGGACGTGTAAAGAAGACGCTGTTCAATGCCTACGACAGCAACTTGAAGGCCGGCCTCATCGCAATCAAATTAAACGATGGCGACGAGTTGATGGATGTCATTCCGCTCAACGAAGGCCAAGACGTCTTCCTCATTTCGCAGAACGGTCAGACGATTCGCTTCGACGAAGAGGCAGTGCGCGCCATGGGGCGCACCGCAGCCGGCGTGCGTGGCATGAAGTTCCGCGAAGGCGATGAACTGGTTGCGTGTGCCCGTGAACAGGCGGACACGAACCTGCTCATCGTTACCTCCGAGGGTTACGGCAAGCAGTCCGAACTCGATCAGTACCCAACCAAGGGTCGTGGAGGTCTTGGCGTTCGAGGCATTCGTGTGAACGACAAGAAGGGCAAGGTCGTGGCGGCCTTCATGGTTGCCGAGGGCGAAGAGATCATGCTCATCGGCGACGGTGGCACCCTTATTCGCACGGCGGTCAACGACATCTCGACCCAAGGCCGTGATGCTTCCGGTGTTCGAGTCATGAATGTCAACGAGGGTCATCACGTCGCAGCGGTAGCTCGCGTGCTGGCATCCGAGGAGAACGACGATGACGCAGACGGAGAGCTATCTGAAGCCGATGGCGATACCGCTGACCAGACTGCCCAGGGCAGCTCAGAAGAGGAATAGCGCCTAGGGTCTTCCCAGGCGAGCAGCACAACTCACTTCCCCCAACGACTTGATCGGCCCTTCGCGGCCGTAATAACGGACGTGATGAGTATGTGGATGGCAATTGCTGGTGTGTCGATCAGTGGCGCGGTTGCGCTCGGGGTAGTGACGGTCGGAGAGGCCGCGCACGACCGGGCGAACGCCCGATCCGCGGCTGACGCCGCAGCGCTTGCTGGAGCTGCCGCGGGCAGCCAAGCAGCATCGCGGGCCGCGCAGGCGAACGGGGCAGAGCTCATTTCGATCGAGATCGCCGGCGACCGAACGCGGGTCGTTGTGAGCTTCGACGGAGCTCGTGGCGAAGCTGGCGCCGAGCGAATCCTGGTGCCAGTCGACCGTTAGCGTCGAGAAATTGTCGGCTCTGCAAACTTCGCTGCCTAGGCGCACTGCTCTCGGCAGTTCGATCGCATACACTTACTTTTCGTGACTGCAATCGATGACTCTGGGGAGACGGTGTTTGCGCCTGACACAGGCGACTCCTTCTCCGAGCGTGCGGACGAGTTCTTCGGCGAGGAAGTACTCCCAACCCCACAATCCACAACCCCTGACATAGCCCCCGAAGAACGGTCGCCCGTTCTCGTCGGTCGATTGCAGGAACGACGTCTTCGCGCCCGCAAGGTACGTCGCCTCGTGCGTCATATCGAACCGTGGTCTGTCCTCAAGGTTGGATTGCTCTTCAACTTCTGCATGTGGGTCGTCACGATGGTTGCCGGCGTTCTGCTCTGGAACGCTGCACAGACATCGGGCGTCATCACCGACATCGAGCAGTTTGCCGAGGAGCTCTTTGCCCTCGAAGACTTCTCCTTCGAAGGCGAGCGCATCTTCGAAGCTGTGGCTCTCGGAGGCCTCGTTTTGGCCGTGACAGCGACCGGGTTCTTGGTACTTATTGCGATTCTGCTCAACCTCATCAGCGATCTCACCGGAGGCATCCGAGTGACCGTTGTCGAAGAAGAAACAGCTCGACCCATCTCGACGTTGCCGCGGCGAGGCTAACTAGGTACGGTTTTCTCCGCTTCCTGCAAGCTTGCGGGCCTATAGCTCAGTTGGTTAGAGCGCACCCCTGATAAGGGTGAGGTCGCTGGTTCGACTCCAGCTAGGCCCACTACGTTGCTGAGCGGACGGATCGATCGCTTTCTCCTCCCGCTCCGCTTCGCTCCACAACGTCGGAGCA
>CAYTUB010000094.1:0-11818 GCA_964441145.1 uncultured Acidimicrobiales bacterium | reverse complement strand
ATGGAGCTCTTCCTCCCCTCGGTGAAGCACCTGAAGTCAGTTTGCGCATAGCGCGAGTCGTTGCCCAAGTGGCTATAGACGCCGGAGTCGCCGAAGCGATGTCGCCCGCTGAGCTCGACCAACGGATTGAAGAGATCCGCTGGGAGCCGCAGTACCAGACCTTCTCCGAAAGCGATACGCACTAGCGATAGGGTCGATGAGGTGTCGAACACCTCCGATGTCACCGAACCCCACATCGGCACGCTGAACGAGGGATCGCTACACGCTGCGCTCAAGGACCTCTACGCGGAGCCTGGCGATCAGTTCGAAGTGCCACTCGACCGGTTCGTGATCGATATCGCCCGCGCCGACCTCGACGGACAGCTGCTGATCGAGATCCAGACCGGTTCATTTGGTGCAATGGGCCGCAAGCTCGACCACCTATTGCCCGACCACCGAATCTTGCTCGTGCATCCAATCGCCGCGGCGAGCTACCTCGTGCGCGGCGAAGCCAAACCCCGGCGTTCACCCAAACGGGGGAGCGTGCACGATCTGTTCGGTCAACTCGTCAGCATCCCAACATTGCTCGACCACCCGAATCTGACCCTCGACATCGTGCTGGTGAACGTCGACAAAGTTCAGGAACACGATCCGAAAGCTCGACGCGGACGTGGGGGTTACCGGACCATCGACCGACGGCTTCGCGAGGTTGTGGAGACCCAGCGCTTCTCGACAGCGCGGGACCTCCTGCGCTTCGTACCTGACGAGTTGCCAGATGTCTTCACCACAGCCGACCTGGCCCGTCTCGGCGAGGTGCCCCGTCCGGTCGCGCAACAGATCGCGTATTGCATGAAGGCGCTCGACTTCTTTGAGGAGCTCGATCGAACCCGTGCCGGTATCAATTACCGCCTTAGCAATTGATGCTTCCGGTCGCGCTTCGGCGCGACGCGCTTGTATTCTGTCCGGCTATGAGCGAGCGAATCGACGGCAACACATATCGGGTTACCCAAGAGGAGCACGACCACTTCCACGAAAACGGATACGTGCATCTGAAGGGTCTTCTCACCGCCGACGAAGTCGACGAACTCGCCGATGTCTACGACCAGTTCTTGCGTCGCGAGATCGATGTTCCAGGCAACGACTACTGCGACATGGCTGGCGACTACGGCCGTAATCCCGAGGATTACTCGATCATCAACGTGATGTTGCCCCGCCGCTACTACCCCGAGTGGGTCGACAACATCTTCGAGCGCCGCGCCGCTTCGGTGGCAGCCCAGCTCCAGGGCGACAACATGAAAATCGACTACGACCAACTCCTCGCAAAGCAGCCCTACAAAGACGACGCGATCTTCGCCTGGCATCAGGACATGGCCTATTGGCCCGACACCCCCGACACTCGCACAGCGACGCTGTGGTTGGCCGTCGATGATTCAACCGAAGCCAACGGCTGTATGCGATTTGTTCCCGCGACCAATCACGAAGAAGTCCTGCGCCCCCACGAGCCCGTGTTCGGCGGTCGCGGTGAAAGCCATGCGTTGGGCACGACTTTGGATGAACAGGATCAGGTGAACGTGGTACCGATTTCACGCGGCGACGTGACGGTGCATAACGAACGGGTCATGCACGGCTCCGGTGGCAACAACACCGACGGATTCCGCCGGGCCTACATACTGGCCTTTCGCTCCGACGAGACCATCGCCATCGAGCGCGAACTCGGATTCACGCACAGCCACAACGATGAGGATGACGTTCTCGACAGCGTCGGCGTAGACGGCGAAACCCGCTAAGCAAACAGTTAGGCTGCGTTACCCGACTGGGTTACGCAGCGTTCGCTCGAGGCTGGTTCTGACCGACAAAGAGTTCGGTGACGGTGTCGGCGGCGGCAGGCTTGGCCACGAAAAACCCTTGTACCCAGTCCCAGTCGCGACGCTGAAACCAACTCAACTGCTCATGGTTTTCCACCCCTGTCACGACCGTGGTGAGGTCCATGGACTTGAGGTAGTTGTGGATTGAGGACATGACCGGGTTGTCTTCGCCGAGCACGATTCCAGATGTCGCTTTTCGATGGAGTTTGACGATGTCGACAGGAAAGTCAGCCAAGGCAAGAAGCGAATTTTGTCCACCGTCGAAGTCATCGATCGCGACTCGAACACCGTGGTTTCGAAGACGCTGGAGGTCGCTGGTGATGGTCGACGATCCCTTGCCCATAACCGTCTCGGGTATCTCAATGATGAGCGACGATCCATCGATTCCTGTGCGATCCATCGAGGCGAGGAGTTCATCGACGACTCCACCAGATTCCAATTGGCGCTCGGAAAGGTTGAGCGAGATGCTCATCGCTTCGGGGAGAACACCGCGTCCCTCCCACAACGAGTATTGCTGGAAGGCCTCATCGATCACGTGGTTTCCGACCGGGATGATGAGGCCAGACCGTTCGAGGAACGGTATGAATTCGGCGGCAGAAAGGGTATTGAGTCCACCTGCTGGACGCCACCGAAGAAGGGCCTCACAGCCGACGATGTCTCCGCGTTGCGCGCTGTAGATCGGCTGCCAGTGAAGATGGAACTCTCGATTTGCCACTGCCCGGCGGCCGAGCATTTGCGTTTCTAGTTCGCTTTCGGCGGCTTCGCGGAATGGGGCTTGAAATGCAACAGCCCGGCCGCGGCCAAGGAGCTTTGCCTCATACATCGCAATCTCGGCATCTCGGAGCATGTCGCCGGCCGTTTCGTGATCCGGACTCCGTGTGACGGTTCCGATTGAAACGCCGCCGTAAATCTCGGACCCATCGATGATGAGCGGAGTCCTCCATTTGGTCAGCACGGTGTCCGTGATCTGTTGGATCTGGGTGGGGTCGCTACTCGGAAGGACGACAGCGAACTCATCGCCGCCAGGTCGAAACAAGTGGTCGTCAAAAACGTTACCTAGTCGGCGTGCGGCGGCTCGCAGTACCTCATCGCCAAATTCGTGTCCGAACGAGTCATTGACCACGCGGAATTCGTCGAGGTCGAGCAACAGAATCGAAAGCGGATTGTCTGTCGCTAGTTCTTGATCGATGAGCTCACAGAGTGCATCTCGACTTCCGGCCTGCGTCAGTGGATCGCTATCCAGACGCGTTGAAGGTGTCGGCGTGTGATCTGCGTGTTCCGAGGAGGTGCTCATCAATCTCCAGCTGTGCGGGGCATGTCTGCGGTCACTTGCCAATTCTCTTCGGACCGAGCAAAGAGCGACTTGAGAGGAGTCCGATATGACCCATGTCAACTCTGGGAGGTATCCCTCGGAAGCTGGAGTTACCCAAGAGCGATAAGGATCGTCGCTCCAATAGCTGCCATCAATCCAGCGAACTGCACGCGCGACATTCGCTCATCGAGGACGAATCGTGCGAGTAGGACCGTTGACGCGGGGTAGAGGCTGGAGAGCACGGCGACGATTGTTAGGTCGCCAAATGACGTGGCCACCAGAAACAACGCATTCGAAGCCGTATCGAAGAGTCCCGCCAAGGCCACGAGCGGAAGGACTTTGCGCCCTTCGACAGAAGTGAGTGCATGGAGTTCGCTTCGGCGGGCCGCGACGAGCCACAACAAAAGGATGCTCGCGGTAATGAGTCGCGAGCCGACCACCGGCCAGGGCGCCGTGGTGTCCGAAGTCGTATCGAACAGGATGAAGAACACGCCAAAGAATGCTCCGGAAAGGAGGCTCTCGACCACAACCCTCGGAGCGATCTGAGCCTTTCTTGCTCGTTGGTTCCCCGGGAGTGACGTCAAGACGATGGCCACGCCTGCGAGGAGAATCCCCGCCCAAGCAACGAGGGTGAAGGACTCACCTCCAGCGACGCCCCATAGGGAGGGAATTGCCGCTGAGGTAATAGCGGTCAACGGTGCAACGACGGCCATTGGACCCTGGGCCAAGCCTCGATAGAGCAGCGCAACTCCGAGGCCTCCGGCTACGCCGGCGGCGATTCCTACGAGGAAGTCACGTGTCAAGAACTCGTCGGCGACAAAGGGGGCGACGAGGGTGATGCTGATGAGCCCAATCAGGTGTGCGATGGCGATGACCACGACGACCGAGACGCGTTTGGTCGATAGCCCCCCGAAGAAGTCGCCAGCCCCGAACAGCGCTGCGGTGAGTAACCCAAGGACGATCGCCACCTCGCCACGCTAAGGGACTCCGAGTTGTGACGCACCGAACATTAACGTTTCGCAAAAGGGGTTAATATTCAAGGGCTTTAGCGCTAAATTTAGAGTGCTCGACCCCGATAGCTCTGCAAAGCCTCCCCGGCGGGAATCCGCGAAGCGAAGGAGAGGGTTCGATCCAACGAAAGGAAGTCGACGTGGTCGCTGAATTAATTGATGGAGTTCGGAAATTTTCCTCGGACGTGATGCCAGCCAAGCAAGAGTTGTTCGACGAGCTTGCGACCGGCCAAAGCCCAGCAACGCTCATCATCACCTGCGCCGACTCCCGGATCGACCCCTCGCTCATTACCCAAGCCGAGCCCGGCGACATCTTTGTTGTACGAAACGCCGGAAACATCGTTCCACCCGTCGATGACGATGGCAGCTCGCAAGATGGCAACGCGGCATCGATCGAATATGCGATCACGGCTCTGAACGTGAGCCATGTGGTGGTGTGCGGCCATTCCAGCTGCGGCGCCATGGGCGGCCTCCAAAACCTCGACGGGCTCGACGCCTTGCCTTCGGTTCGTCGCTGGCTTGAACACAGCGAGCCCCTGCTCTCCTCGGACGCCGCTGACGACCTCGATTCGCTGATCGAGGCCAACGTGCTCCTTCAGCTCGAACATCTGAAGCGGTACCCAGGCGTACGCGAGAAGATCGACGCAGGCGAACTCACCCTCCACGCGTGGGTATACGACATCGGGACCGGTGACGTCCGTGCACACGACGGTTCCAGCTACTCCTCACTTATCGAGAGTTCCTCAGCATGACCGCAACGGCGGGTTCCCCCTCCACTGCTCCTCCTACCCCGAAGCCAGAACAACCGAAACGAGATATCCGAGGCGACATCTTTGGCGGTATCACTGCGGGTGTTGTCGCGCTTCCCCTCGCACTTGCCTTTGGTGAGGCGTCGGGCGCAGGTCCAATCGCTGGTCTCTGGGGCGCGATCATCGTCGGGTTCCTCGCCGCCGTCTTTGGTGGCACCCCAACACAGGTGTCAGGCCCCACGGGCCCGATGATCGTGGTCTTCGCCGGGGTCTTTGATTCCCTCGACGGTGATCTTGGTCTGATCTTCGCCACTGTCGTGTTGGCAGGCGTGATCCAGATTGCGATGGGAGTCCTACGACTCGGTCGCTACATCAACCTGGTGCCCTACCCAGTGGTGTCGGGATTCATGACCGGCATCGGCGTCATCATCATCTTGTTGCAAGCCTCACGGCTCTTTGGCGGCGCCCCTGATGGCGGCGGCACGATCAACGCCATCCGGGCGATCCCGATGGCGATCTCCGAAGCCAATTCCGCAGCGGTGATCCTCTCGATCATTACCTTGCTCATCGTCTTTCTGTGGCCGTCATCTCTTGGAAAGTTCGTTCCGGGTGCCTTGATCGCCCTCATCATCGGAACAGCCCTCGGTCAGGTAATTACGGGGGCGCCACTCCTCGGTGACATCCCGACCGGCTTCCCCGACTTCGTCATTCCCTCCTTCTCCTCAGACACGCTCAGCATCGTCTTGGAGGGCGCCATTGTTCTTGCGCTTCTGGGAGCGATCGACAGCTTGTTGACCTCGCTTGTGGCCGACAACATGACCCGAACCCGCCACAACTCCAACCGTGAGCTGATCGGTCAGGGAATCGGCAACTCGATCGCTGGCCTCTTCGGCGGCATTCCTGGTGCCGGTGCAACGATGCGTACGGTCATCAACGTTCGAAGCGGAGGTCGCTCGCGACTCTCGGGCGCGGTGCACTCCGTGCTCTTGCTCGCCGTTGTGCTGATCCTCGGACCGGTCGCATCGCAGATCCCGCAAGCTGTCCTTGCCGGAATTCTCGTAAAGGTCGGTTGGGACATCCTCGACCTCGACTTCATCAAGCAGGCAATCAAGGGGCCTCGACTCGACTTGGGGCTCATGGTCCTCGTGCTCGGCCTCACGGTGTTCGTCGATCTGATCACCGCCGTTGGCGTCGGTGTTGTCATCGCTGCGCTGGCGTTCGTCAAGCAACTAGCCGATCGTCAATTGAACGACCTCGATGTCACCGATCAGCCGAGAGGCCAAGAAGAACAACTTTTGCTCGAGTCGGTGGAAGGACGGGTGGCCGTGTTCGAATTCAGCGGACCCCTGAGCTTCGCTGCCGCAGCCGATCTCTCTCATCGTGCAGCCATGAGCGTCGAAGATTCCACGAAAGCGCTCGTGCTCGACTTCCAGAGTGTTCCGTACCTTGACGCATCTTCTGCCCGTGCTATCGGCGCGGTCTCGACCTTCGCCGAATCGGCAGACCTCGATGTCTATTCAGCGGGCCTCAACGACGATTGCGCCGAGGTTCTCGGGGCATACGGCGTCGACGCAGGCTTCACCGCAAAGTTCCCCACGCGCCTTGAGGCGCTACAGGCCGCGGCTAGTTCAACCTAGGCATCTCTCGGCACCCGGTAACGCGTCTGGACGAACCCATTGTCGAACACTTCGGTGCTGTCATGCTCAAGCCACAGGCGCTTGCCCAAACCGCGCATGAGCGGGACGCCCTGTCCAAGCACGACCGGCAGCTGGGTGACGATGAGTTCGTCGAGTAGCCCGTCGGCGACAAAGCTCGCAACGACGGCACCGCCGTCGATGTAGAGGTGGGATAGTCCTCGTTCGGAAAGCTCAGCCACGAGATCTGTCGGCGATTTCGACGTGAGCTCCGTATTGGTTGTTCCCGCAGGGAGTTCCGTCATCGATTGCGACATCACGATCACCGGCAGGCTGTAGGGCCACGGGCCATCGAAGTTCGCTACGACGTCAAAGGTCGAGCTTCCCATGATGAGCGCATCCACCGATGTGATCAGCGAGCCATAGCCCATGTCATTGCCCGGGGGAGGGGAGATCTTCTCCAGCCAGTCGAGCTCGCCGTTGGGTCCGGCGATGAAGCCGTCCAGGCTCATGCCAAGAAAGGCCGTGCAGCGCATGGTTGCCCGATCGCCCGGATTAGTTGAGGGCCGGGAGAATGTCGAGACCGAGAATGAACAGCACACCGAGCACGATGCTGGCCACGCTCAAGACCACTGCAAGCGTTGCGTAGACCGGAAAACTGCGTTCGGCATTGAGCAGGCCAGCACCAGCGCCAAAGGCGAGAAATGCGTTTGCGATGATGAGGCCAAGCACCCACGTGCCGAGCAGCATGAGGCCAAACCCTACGCCAACGGCCGCTGTCGATGCCACGAAGATTGCGATCTGTGTTGGGCTTTCGATGCCGACGCCGTGCAACATGCCGATCCCCGTAGCGGTTCCCGTGCCGTATCCCGAGTCGGGTCGGTCAGGGAGACTGAGGTCATGTCGATGCGGGTGGGTATGGCTATGGCCGTGAAGGCGGGTGCGCAAGTTGCCAAGACGCCCGACGGGCACGGGCGTGGCGACGTCAGCGGTGGCCTCCACATGTGCATGGTCGTGGGCCTGGATGTCGCTATGGGCGTCGTCCACATGTACGTGACCATGTTCGTGTTCAACCGAGATCTGTCGTCCGGTGATGCTCTGACGCACCCGGCGCAAGCCCGCGAAGGTGCCGTCGAGCACGAGCATCCAACGCGACCGAAGCCGGAAGTCTCGACCCTTGCGCACGAGTTCGACCAAGATCCAGGCGCCGAGAGCGATGAGTGTGAGCCCGACGATGCGCCCCATCCACTCGTCGAGCGACTCGGGAATTGCCAATCCGAAAAGGATCGCGAAGGTGCCCAAGATGAACACGACCGCTCCGTGGCCCACCGCGTAGGCCATCGACATGGCAAAGCCTCGCTTCTTGTTTTCCGAAGCGCTGCTTATGTCGGCAATCGCTGCGATGTGGTCCCAGTCGATGCCGTGGCGCAGCCCGAGTCCGAGGGCGGTGAGGAGCAGTCCAATCGACACCCTTCTCGTCTATCGCTGCGACCCTGCGGACGACAACCCGAAAGGCGTAAACATTTGGGAACCAGGGCTAACGTTCCGACGTATCACGTACATGAAACGCCAACGACGGGATCGTCACCTCACTAGCCCTCGGCTAACACCAGTTCTAGCAACAGCTGTCGGCGGCCTGGCTGGCGGGTGCGTCGGTTGCGGGGGCACAGCACGCTGTCCCATCATCTGACAGCACAACGTTCTCCATGGTCTCGGCTTCGCCGGTCTTGACGTACCACTCCCAGCGACCCTCCGGGCTTTCGACCCACGTCTCGGTCTTCTCGGCGTAGCAGCACACCGTGTCGTCGACTCCGGTGGTGAGTAGCCCAGCTGCGGAGAGGCGTTGTTCGGCGCCGATGACTTGGGCGGACTCTTCGACCTCAACACCGAGGTGGTTGATCGATCCGCCTTCGCCAGGGGATTCGAAGAGCACGAGCTTGAGTGGTGGATTCTCGATCGCGAAGTTCGCATAGCCAGGCTTTCGTTTGGCCACGGTGGTGTCGAACATCTTTTCGTAGAAGGCGACCGAAGCATCGAGATCGTCGACGTTGAGGGCAAGTTGTAGGCGCATGGGATTCTCCTTGGCTATTGCATCGTAACGGCAACCGAAAGACATATTGATGTCGATCGATATATCCGGCTCCCGCATCTTGGCTGACGTATCGACAACTGTCAATACGTCTTGTTAGAATGCGCCCATGGCAGACCTCCACGTTCCACTCTGTTGCCCCACTGTCACGTCGATGCCGCTCGCCGAGGATGACGCCGCGCTACTCGCCGGGATCCTCAAGGCCTTGGCTGACCCCGTGCGCATCAGATTGGTAAGCATCATCGCCTCATCGGGTGAAGCGTGCGCATGCGACCTTCCTGGGCTTGTCGACAAGAGTCAGCCGACCGTGAGTCACCATCTCCGACAACTCGTCGACGTCGGCATCCTCGAGCGCGAGCAACGAGGAAAGTGGGCTTGGTTCCGGGTGTCCTCAGACCGACTCGGCGAAATCTGCGCGGTCCTATGTTGATTCGCCCTTGGGGTATCCGTCGGGAAATGGGCGTGTGAAGGCGAACAACATCGCGGCGACCGCAATCGAGCTGATTAAGAGAATCGCCGGTGGGTACGAATTGAATCGGGCCTGAAGCAAGGCCAGGGTCACGGGTCCTACCGCCGATGCAGCTGCATTGGTCACGCGGAGAGTGCCTTGAATCGAGCCGAGGTGCCGGGTGCCGAACCAGAGTGGGAGCAGGGCGTTCGTCGTGGTGTTGATCGAGCCTCCGGCCGCGCCGAGCACGATCGCGTAGATGATGACGCGAAGGCCGGGAGCGGCGCTTGCGGCAAGAAGGTGCGCTACAACGAGAAGCGCGGCGCCGAGCGCCGGAAGAAACCGAGTGCCGACTCGATCGATCACGGCGCCAACGGTGATGCCAGCGATCGACGAACCGATCACTTGTGGAAGAAAGAGCGTGGCTGCGGCTGTCGTCGACAAACCAACGTCGCCAAGAAGATCGATCTGATGGAAGTTCAGCGCGGTGCCGAGCATCCCCGCCGACGCACTCACCGTCGCAACTATCCAGAACGCACGCGTGCGCAGTGCCTCGCTACGGTCGAACTGTCGAACGGTTGTCGGACTCTGCGCTGCCTCGGCCTTTGATGCTTCTGCTGATGAACTGGGCATCGAACGCAAGCCAAAGATTGCGAGCGATGGCACGGCCACGGCCACGACGACCGCTGCGGCGAGCCATGCGCCGCGCCAACCAAAGGCCGAGATCGCTGCGGCCAACATGACCGGCATCGTCGCAAGGAGCGCCGCCGAGAGCGTGGAGTGAATCCCGAGTGCAGTGCCGCGGCCTTCGGTGAAGCGAAGGGACACCGAGATTCCCGCAACAAGGGAAAGCGAACCTTGGCCAAGGAACCGGATTCCGAAGAAGCCAATGGTCAAGGTGACGAGTCCCATCACCAGCGACATGTTCGCGATCGCACCAGCAAAGAGCAGCCCGATGACGATCTGTGACTTTCGCACGCCGACCCGATCGATGGCACGTCCAACCTGCGGCAGCAAGAGCGACGCGCACAGCGTGCCGATTAGGTAGGCGGTGCTGACCTGAGCTCGCGAGATCGACAAATCATCAACAAAGTGATCGATGAAGACCGAGACGCCAATGGTTTGCCCGGGGCCGGTGAGCGCCATTGCGGCCACGGCCGCGGCGAGAACGCCAAGACCAGCGCGGATGGGGTTGGAGCGCTCTAACTCACGATCGGAAGTTTGCGCGGTGGCCATCGGTCGAGGCTACCTGCGTGTGATTATCAACGTTGGTCGAGAATCGTTCTGCTACCGGCTTTGCGAACTTTCGACGAACCGGTTGATGCGGTCGAGTTGGCGTTCAGCATCGATCGACGCGGCGAGCTCGGCGAAACCGTCGGTCGGTCCGGTCCACCGCAACTCCTCGACGTCGTCCGATACCGGCGCGTCGAGTTCGATGGTCGCTATCCGCTTGAACAACAGGGCGTCATCTCGATTGTCCGCGAGGGTTTGGGCCAACTTCGCGCCGCCGCGCACGGTGATGTCCCACTTGCCGCCAGCCAGCGGGACTTCTTCGATCGTGCCGTAGCGAGAGAGCACCGCTGCCGTGGACTTCGCACCCCAACCCTTCAGACCGGGAAAGCCGTCGGCGGTGTCTCCGACGAGGCCGAGGTAATCGGGGATCGACGTTGGCGGTACACCGAACTTTTCGGCTACGCCTGCTTCGTCGTAACGCACGCCCTTGCGCCGGTCGTATTGCACGATCCCTCGTTCGTCGGACACGCACTGCGCAAGGTCCTTGTCGGGGGTGCAGATGATGACTTCGTCGACATTGGCGTCGTCGGCGTAGCGATGGGCCGCGGCACCCAGGGCGTCATCGGCTTCGAACTCGACCATCGGCCACACGACGAACCCAGCCGCTGCGAGCACGTCTTCGAGCAGGTGGAATTGCGATGCGATGCCTTCTTCGATCTCCGAGCCGTCCTTGTAACCATCCCAGAGATCATTTCGGAAGGATTCGATCACGTGGTCGGTAGCAATCCCGATGTGGGTCGCGCCCTCTTCGAGGAGCTGGGTCATCGACCCGAGCACCCCGCGAACCGCGCCTACTTCTTGTCCCGAGTTGGTGAGGTGGGACGGTGCCGCGAAGTAATAGCGGAAAAGTTCGTAGGTGCCGTCGATCAAATGAACCTGCATGGCCTCATACTGGCCGAAAGCGTGTGTCACATCCAATGAGCAGAGGTATCACCTTTTGCGGCGACGGTGGTACAACGGAGGAATGGGAGACACCGATGCGCTGGACGTTGCTCGCTCCGAAGCAGCCGACATCATCGCCGCGGCCGAGGCCGAAGCGGCTGCGCTCATTGAAGCAGCCGAAGTCCGCTCCCGAGAACGTGCCGATGCGGTGATCGAGCAATATCAAGAGCGTTTGGATGCATTGCTCGATGAAGAGCGCCAGATTCGGGAGCGACTCGCCGAGCTTGGAGCCTCACCAACCTCGTCGAGCGCAACTCCAGGCGATGTCAGTGATCTTGCCGATGACCGTGACCTCGTCAACGGCATTGACGTGACCCCTGATGCATCTCTCGCTGACTTCATCAAGATGACCCTCCGTCACGAAGTTCACCCTGACTAGAGGCCGGTTGAGCTGTAGGGTCGGGCGATGAGCGATATCACCCAGCAGATTATTGACGTCACCAGTACCGATACCGGCGAAGCGATGGCGGTATCGGTCACCTACCCCGACGACGGCC
>CAYTUB010000093.1:0-11886 GCA_964441145.1 uncultured Acidimicrobiales bacterium | reverse complement strand
CGGGGGTGTGGGGGCCGTTGATGAGCGGTTGGAGCGTGCTCAGGTCGATCTCGATGACTTGATCGAAGTAGTCGCCGGGGTTGGCATAGACCTCGTCGTCGGCACGGAGATGATGAGCGACCTTACGTGCTGCGTCGTCGATCTCTTCGCGTCCGGTTGCCTTGAGGTAGCGGCTCGTTGCATCGTCGTAGGCAAACAGCGATGTGGTTGCTCCGATCTCTGCGCCCATGTTGCAGATCGTGGCCTTGCCGGTTGCCGACATCGACTCGGCGCCCGGACCGAAGTACTCGACGATTGCACCGGTGCCGCCCTTGACAGTGAGGATCTCTGCCACCTTCAAGATGACGTCCTTTGGTGCACTCCAGCCACTGAGCTCGCCAGTGAGGTGAACGCCGATGGCCTTTGGCCAGCGAACATTCCACGGGAAGCCGGTCATAACGTCGACGGCGTCTGCGCCACCAACACCCACAGCGATCATGCCCAGTCCACCAGCGTTCGGCGTGTGGCTGTCGGTGCCGAGCATCATTCCGCCCGGGAATGCGTAGTTCTCAAGGACGACCTGATGGATGATTCCCGAGCCCGGTGCCCAGAAACCGCCGCCGTACTTGGCGCTGACGTCTTCGAGGAATTGGTAGACCTCTTCGTTCGTCTTGACGGCGACTTCGAGGTCCTTTTTGCCTTCGACGCGAGCCTGGATGAGGTGATCGGAATGGGTCGTCGTCGGAACAGCGGTCTCGGCCAGGCCAGCGGTCATGAACTGCAACCATGCCATTTGGGCCGTCGCATCTTGCATGGCAACCCGGTCAGGGCGCAGGTCGGTGTAGCTAACGCCACGTTCCATTCCGCCGTTGTCGACATCGTCGAGGTGGTTGATGAGAATCTTCTCGGTCAACGTGAGTGCACGTCCTAAGCGCTCGCGCCCTTTGGCGAGGCGGTCGTCGAGGGTGCTGTACACCTCGTTGATGAGCTCAATGGGGGTATTGGCAAAGACGGCCACGGTGCACCTCGGGTTGTAGGAAGGAAACAGGAGGAGTCTACCTTCGACGCACGCAGCTGATGGCGAAACCGCCATAGGCCACAGCGCGAACCGGCGACGAAGCCCGCGGCTTAGATCTATATGGCATCTGCCGATGGGCACGTCATGTTTGCCAGCCTGCGAGTTCGACTGTGTGTGCTCGTGGTGGCATCGGTGTGTATCGCAGCGTGTGGTGGGGCTGGAACCCTTGGCCGTGACGATGCAATTGTGGCACTGCAGACCACAGGTGCCAGCGTTGCTGAGGCGACGTGTCTCGCGGATACGTTGCTGATTCTGGGTGAACTCGATGCCGCAGACCCGCAGAACGAACGCGGGCCCCAAGAACGAGAAGCGTTAGTCGCAGCTACGAACCGATGCCTGACTGGCGAACCCGACTCCGACGTTGACGTCGAGGTTGCCGGAACGCAATTTGTCGATCCCGAAGACTCAGAGCTCGGCGTGGTCTCTTCGGCGAATCGGCGTTCGAACGGCGCGTTCGAGGAGGAAGATGGCGCCGCTTCTGCCGGCCAGGCTTCGCTCAGTGAAGCAGAGATCCGCGTCGAAGCGATCGAGACCCTGGTGTCGTTGGGTAGAAGCATGGACAACGCAACCTGCGTTGTCGACCACATCGTGCAAAGCGGTGGGCTTGAGGTTGCCGGCGGGGCCAACTTTGGACTTGGCCTGGACCCTCTCGAGGCAGCGGCGTTCGCTGCCTGTGGCACGGCCGGCTAGAGCACGTACTATCTCGGCCAGCTGCGGCGCTGTCGCCTGCGGCTCGGCGCAGCGTCATCGAGCGCCCACATTCGCCGCCACGATGCGGTTTTAGGACCCGTGAGCGTCGGGGTTTCACCGCTGTGGGCCCGTTTGCGGGCCGCCCACCAGTCCGTCATTGCCTCGTCGGACAATTCGGCGACCCGAGCCTCGATCCGGGTATTGAACGCCCGAGCGTCTTCCCCGTCTCGACAGTGCATTGGCTCGCCAAAGGTGATGGTTGTGGTGCTGGGAGTCGGCGTCGACTTGCCCTTGCGCAGGATGCGTCCGGTGCCTTCGATGTGGACAGGAATTACCGGGGTGTTGGTGCGGTGTGCAATGAACGCAGCGCCACCCTGAAACGGCTGTCCCCAACCGTCGGGGCTGCGTCCGCCTTCGGGGAACACGATGAAGCTCCAGCCTTCGTCAATCAGGTCTCGCGCCAGGTCGGTGGAAGCTCGGCTTGCCCGGGTTCGATCGATTGGAATCGCGCCGATGACCAAAGCGGAGAGGGTGGCGGTGATGCGAGTACCAAAGAAGTAGTCGGCTGCCGCGCCCACGACGACGCGGTAACGCCAGGGCGCTGGCAAGCTCGTCAGAAGCAAGGGCGTGTCGAGGTGGCTGTGATGGTTCGCTGCAAAGACGAGTGGTCCATACATGCCGTCGAGGCGGTCGATTCCGCGAATTGTCGGTTGCGCCAGCCCTGCCATAACTGGTTTGACCATGGTTTCGAGCAATACGGCTCGCGTCCGGCGCGACGATTCGGTGCGAGCCCAGTCGGTGGGGAAGTCGGTCCCTGTCTTTCCGCTCTTGGCCGGTAGGTCCACGGTTTGTGGCACGGTGGGCGCGGTGTAGGGGAACGGTAGCGACTGGATAGGTCGGCGTAGCTTGCTGACAACGGGGACCTCTCGGCCTGCGAGGTCGCGAGAAATCCGTTCCCGGTATTTCGCAAACAGGGACAGCGGTTCGTTCACTTGACGTCTGCCATGAGCATCGGCGGATTGTGAAAGTGGGTGATCGTTGGCTGCGGGCCGACGGTGTCGGTGGACATTTCGAGGGCGTCTTGCAGCGTGGATGCCGGACGGAACCCGAGTCGACGCACGGCCTTAGGGTCGCCGCCAACAATGATGCATTGACCAATGTGGTCCATGGCGTGGGCGCCCCAGTACCACATGTAGAACGGATGAACGCCGTGGTACGCGTAGCTCGTGCGGTACAGGTGGCGGTACCACTCGTCCTCTGCGTATTGCTTCTCGTACTTTTTCTCGATCTCGGCCGGATCGGTGGTGTCGGCCAGAACCTGCTCGAAGAAGTCGATGTAGCTCGGGTGGTGTACCGGATGAAAGTCCCAAGGCGTTGGGTGGCTCATGATCACGACGCCGCCCTTTCGGACCAATGGCTTGCCGCGATACAAGTTGAAGAAATAGCCAAGGCCCAGCACCTGCACCAGGATCGGGTTCATCACCGAGTTGACGTTGTACGGGGAGATGTAAGGGAGACCCATCGTCAAGATGTCGGTCTGGCCCTCGACCGGCACCAGATGTTGTTTCAGCGTGTTCTCGGTGGTGACCTTGTGAACCGCTTCGATCTCGCCAGCTTGCACGGAGGTCAGCTCGTAGGGTGCCTTCCAGTTGTGAAAGACCTTGCGTCGAGCGCCAGGCGTCATGTACTTCAGGCCGCCCTGCATGGCAAGGAACTGCGCCCGGTCTCGACCGGTCCATTCCCACTCACGCTTTTGCAGCATCGAGAGCGGGCCCGTCTCGCCGAAGGTGTTGTTGTTGATCGTGGTCTCGATCTGGAAGATTTTGATGCCGGCATTGCGGATGACGTCACCCTGGCGCCAGTTCTTGGTGTGAAGCTCAGAGTTCGGCGGATCCATGAACGACGTCGACTTGAGCATCGTGTCGACATTGTGGTGGTGGCGCAGCGCCGTATAGCCCGACAGGCCAGTAGCCGTGCTCTTGTGGCCGCCGTCCATCGACACCAGGTTGATGTTGACGTAGACCGTCAGGTCGCTCTCGACAGCTCGCGTGTTGAGCACGACCTCTTCGCCGTGAAGGGTTTCGCCCAGATGGGTCATGCCGTCGGGATCTTCGGCATCGTGGTTATAGAGGCGTCCGCTCGGCGCAAACGCGTCATAGACGCGGTCGCCGACCGCATGGCGAAGTTCGTCCTCGGTCATGCGGCGATGCAAGGCAAGGGCGGCAATGATGTGCACATCGTCGACCCCGACCTCCGCCGCGATATCGAGTACCGCTTCGATGATTCGCTGGCGAACATCGGGTTTGCGCATTGGAGGCAGCGGCAGGCTGATGTCGTCAAAGGCGATCGTCAACTTCATGTTCGGTGACATGAGCGCACGCAGCGGCTCAGAATCGATCGGGTTGTCGAGCGCATCGCGGATTGCCTGGTCGGGGTGCTCCAGGCCGCGCAACGGTTCTGAGGGGTAGATGATTCGAGATCGCCCGACGGGCAGCTTCTCCATCTTGAAGTTCTCACCGTGGTGGAACAGAACCGGGGGAGTCGACGCATCGACATCGAGTACCAGTCCAGGGCGGGGGGCTTTACGAGGACTCATCGGCGGGCTTTCTCCTTGGCGACTCCCGAGCCCACATTCATCATGCGACTCAAGAGCGGTTCTGGGCGGGCACCGGTACGTGGTGCGAGAGGAATTGGGCGGGCGGGGGCGCCTGATTGTTTGACAAAGTCTTCGACCAGCCATCCGCGCTTTCGGGCGACGCTGGCGAGCTTGGTCTCCGGGTTCACAGCAACGGGGAACCCGACCGCTTCGAGCATTGGAAGGTCGCTCGAAGAGTCTGCGTACGCAACGCATTCGCGTAGGTCGATGCCATGGGCGTTGGCGTAGTCGACGAGCACTTGGTAGCGGTTCTCCGCCGTTGGTGGAAGGGCGGTCATTCCGCCGGTGTAGCGGCCAGATTCATCCGTTCTCATCTTGGCCGAGATGATGTCGTCGAAGAGCGGCTCGAGCGGCTTGATAACAAAGTCGAGCGCTCCGGTGATGAGGAGTGTCTTGTGTCCGAGCTCGCGGTGAGCGCGGACACGACGGATGGCCGCAGGAAAGGACTTCGTGAGCAGGTAGTCGCTGAGGAGCTCGCGTCCGTCGTTCTCGATTTGCTCGACCGATGCCCCGTTGTAGTTGCGGTAGAAGCTCCGAAGAAAATCCGAGCGATCCTTGCGATCGAGAGCAAGCCAGCTCGGCCCCTGGGACAAGGCTCGAACCGCAAAGGCCATGCGTTCGCTCGGCGGAAGTCGCCGCGTTGCGAGCCAGGCATAGGAGGTGACGACATTGCTGGCAATAAGGGTGTTCTCCAGATCGAATACCGCCATTTGGCGGTCTGGGGAAAGGACCTGGCTACGCAACCGAGTGCTGCGTGATGGCCCCGTCTTCTTTCCCGGTGTCGTCTTCGCCCTGGCTTGGCGAACCACAGACGGGAGGTGGACGTTTTGGACGTAGTGCTTCCAGTCGACGACACGCGGATCGAAACCGAAGTTCGCTCGATCCTCTTCGGACAATTCTTCCCACAGACCCAACAGGTTTTCGAGGCCGTAGAGGGCTTCGCACTCCGCGTAGGCGCCGTACAACTCGACATAACCCGAAGCCTGATCGAGGAGTTCTTTACGAGCTTGCAACTGCATTGCGTATTCGGCGGTGCGTCCGCGCAGCGGCAGCTTTTCGAGCACGGCGTCGGCACGTTCGAGGCTGGTTCGGGCTCGTCGTAGTTGGCTTTCTACGCGCCCGCGGCCGGGGAACTGCCACGCTGCTACCGCAATTGGTTGGCCGAGATCGTCATAGATCGGGTTGGCGGTGAACCACTCTTCGGCGTAGTCGACAAGGTTCTTGTAGTGGAGTGGGTTTGCCGAACCGGACGCAACCTGGGTGACGTCGGGGCCCGACTCCTTTGGTCCACGGGCCGAAACAGCCACGATCGCCGCGACCACCATGTCGACGGGGATAACGTCGACGACGCCTTCGGGTACGCCTGGAAATTCGCTGAGGAGTCCACGTGCGTACGAGATGATGACCGGCTCGGCCATGCGGAAGCCGCGAATCCATCCAGGTGATGGCTCCGACCACGCAGATTCGATGATGGATGGCCGGACGATTGAGACCGGGACTTCGCCGCGACTTTCGACGAGGGCGAGTTCGCCGAGAGCTTTGGTGTATGCGTAGGCGTCGGGGAATCCAAGTGAGCTGGCCCGAGCGCGACCGTTCTCAACCATTTGGGTCGTGACCCAGGCTTGGCGAATGGACTCGGTTTTGGATGCGAGCGCCGGGGTTCCAACCGCCCCGAGTTCTCGCTGAGCCTCCGTGCGGAATTGTTCAAGCTGTTTTGGTTGACGGCTTGCGTTCTCTTCGTCTTGTCGGCTTCTACGGGCGGCGTCGACTTCGCGGCGCCAGTTGACGTCGACAAAGTAGGGGCTCTCATCAACGAGTTGCTCGGGAGCGCTACCGCGACGGCTACCCGCGACATAGCAGGTTGATACGGCGACGAGGTGGGGACTCACACCATGTTCTTTGCACAAGTTCGCAATGCGCTGTGGACCCAAAAGGTTGACCTCGACCGCGGTGTCGAGCGGAGAATCGAACGAAACAGTCGCAGCCGAATGGATGATGACGTCGGCGCTGAGCCAGGTGGCGAGGTCATCGCCCGATAGGCCAAGCCCATCGGTTCCGACGTCGCCGGCAACTGCCGTGATGCGTCTTTGACACATCTCGTCGAAGGCGTCCTTGCCCAAGTCTTCACGGAGCCGATTGAAGGCGTCGTTCTTCAAAACATCGCGATCGACGCGGGCTTGAGCGCCGCGTCGACCAGGGCGTACGAGCAAAATGAGTTCGCAATCAGGCGCGCCGCGAACGAGTCGTTCGATGAGTGCTGTGCCAAGAAATCCGGTTGATCCGGTGACAGCGATGCGTTTTCCTGCGAGGTTCTCGACGATCACAAGTTCCCGTTCTAGCAGCAAGTCCGTACTCTCTACCAATTGGTAGAGAGCTTTTCTGTCTCCTATGCTAAGCGCTTGTGACCGAGCCCACCACACGACAGCGGATTCTTGATACCGCGCTGGATTCGTTCGGCACCAAAGGGCTTGACGGAACGTCTCTAGACGCCCTCGCACGTGAACTCGGGCTCCGCAAACAGTCGATTTTGTATCACTTCAAGTCGAAGAACGCGTTGTTTGGCGAAGTGGTCGATGAGGCGGCGAACCGCTTCATCGAGGAACTCGATGGAATCGAGCACCACGGCGACGTGTGGAACCAAGTCGAAGGAACGGTCCGAATCGTCTTTCGTTTGGCGGTCCAACGTCCGGCGCTGCTGGGATTGCTGCGAGAAGCCTCGCGCCCGGGCTCGATGGTCGCGGTGCAGCTTTCGGATCGTCTCGGAGCCCACATCGGGGCCGCTCAACTTTCCTTAGAGCAGGCACTCAACGATGGTCGGGTTGCGGGGGAGAACGCACAGCTGCTGCTGTTCTCGCTGTACTCGACAATCATGGGAGTGGCGACCGAGGTCGAAGTGCTGCGCGCAATGGGTGTCGAACCCAGCCTCCGCAGCCTGGCTGAGCGCCGCTCTGAATTGCTGCGTTTCTTACGGGCCGCTCTCGCTCCGATCTAACACGCAGCGCACCGGTCTCAAGGTCCGGGTTAATTCCACTCATGTTGCGGGCTTGTAGGTCGATGGACCTAGATGTCCACTGGGTATCGCCGTGACATCACCGGTCTACGAACGCTCGCCGTCGTCCTCGTTCTGCTCTACCACGCAGGAGTCCCCGGATTCGCGGGAGGGTTTGTTGGGGTCGATGTCTTCTTCGTCGTCTCCGGATACCTGATTACCGGACTCCTCGTCCGCGAGCTCGATGAGCACGGACGCATCAACCTTTGGCAGTTCTATGCCCGCCGAGCCCGACGCCTACTTCCGGCATCTTTCACGGTTCTGGCCTTCGTGGCGTCGATCATTTACCTCGCGCCGCGATGGTTCCCTCAGCTCGTGCTTCCGCAACTCTTCGGGCGAAGCATCTCGTGGGATATCCAGCGCAGCTCGCTGTACGTCGTCAACTGGCTCTTCGCCGAACGGTCCGTCAGCTACCAGGGGTCCGAGGACTTCGGCAGCCCGGTGCTGCACTTTTGGTCGCTGGCAGTCGAAGAACAGTTCTATGCCGTTTGGCCAATCCTCGTCGTGACCGTCGCGCTGGTGACGGCCCGATCCAAGGTCGCCCTCGGGATTGTGATTGGGGTCGTAACGGTTGCATCGCTCATCCATTCGTGGCAGTTCAGCAACGCATCGCCTGCTGAGGCTTACTTCGTGACGACGACGCGCGTGTGGGAAATGGCGCTCGGCGGGCTTCTCGCGTTGGTTACGCCGCCCGCCGTTGCCTGGTTGCGAGGTCACTCGACCGAGCGTCTAACGCTGACGATCTTTGCCGTGACGCTGCCGGTAAGTCTGCTCGCTATCGCATATGCAACAACACAGTTCTCGGAGACGACTCCATACCCCGGTACCGCAGCTCTGGTACCGACTCTGGCTGGCGCCGCAATCCTGTTCGTCGGCGCTCTTGCCCAGGGCACAGGCGTGCGCCCGCTTGGCGGGGGTGCGCTCGAACTGGCGCCGATGCAATGGGTTGGGGAGCGCTCGTATTCGATCTATCTCTGGCACTGGCCATTGTTGTGGTTGGCAACATCGATTTGGGGCAATCTCGGGTGGTCGGTCTCGGTCGTAGTCGTGATCGCATCGATCCTTCCGGCTGCGGCCTCGTATCGATTCATCGAGGTGCCGATTCGCCACGGCGCTCGGCTGGCGCGGCGACCGGTTATCTCACTCGGTGCGGCTGGAGTATTGACCGTCGCCGGTTACGCCCTGGGCGCGGTGTTGCTGCTCAGCACGACCAATGTGTTGCGCAGCGAGGTCATCGTCGAGCCCATCTCGACAGAGGTGGCAGGAATTCAACTCGAGGCCGGACCGATTCAGCCACCGCTGGTGGAGCTGGCAGCAGACCTACCCATCGGGTACGAAAACGGCTGTTTCGTCGGCACCGATGAGTGGAACTATCAGACGTGCGAAGTGGGTTCGCCCGACGCTGCGACGACCGTCATCGCCATCGGCAATAGTCATGTGGCGCACTGGGCGCCAGCCCTCAACGAGATTGCAGATCAAAGTGACTGGCGGGTGGTGTACGTGCACCACGACGGATGTCGCCTCGATGGGCCCCGAGGACCGGCATCGCCCTGTGGCCAGTGGCTCGACACCATGTTCGCCTCTGTGGGAGACCTGGTCGAGGAAACCAACGCGGACTTCATCGTGACGAGCTCTCCACAAATCCGTAGCGGACGGTCGGCCAGCGACAGCGAGAGCGCCTTCACCGAGGTCTATGCATCATTGGCTTCCCACGATGTTCCACTCGCGGTGATTGCACCGGTTCCAATCGGCAACATCGTGGGAATCGATTGCAACGAAGCACGAAACGGCGGCGGCTCGAACTGCGATGTCGATCGCGCCAGCTCGCTCTCCGGTGCGGCACCCATTGTCAATGCAGCCAGGGCGGCCGGAGGCTCGGTTATCGATATGACGAGCTACTTCTGCGATTCCTCTACTTGTCCCGCGGTCATCGACAACATTTGGGTCCGTCGCGATGATGATCACATCACGCGTACCTACTCAAAGGCACTCAATAGAGTCCTCGAGCAGGAGCTCGCGACGGCACTGCCAGCCGTGTTCGACGCTGAACAAGGCTAGAAGTCGGCAATAGCGAACGGCGGACTATGGCCTAGGTGCCGAAGGCTTGAAGCCCGAATAATCCCATGACCGGGCCAACGAGGACGGTGGCCAAGATGACCGCAAGAACAACGGCGATCAGAAGAGTCAACGCCAGACGCGACATCTGAGACCGGTCGAGGTCAAAGTGCGTATCGTCCTCTGGCGCCCGCGTGGTCACAGCATAATCCGCCCGAATTTCTTGTTTTTCCACGACCGTCTGACGGATGAGACAGCTAACTTGTCGCGCCGGTAACCATTGTCCCCCTACTTTGGGGTTATGGGTTCCGCTAGGTTTGCACGCTCGCCAGTGAGGTGCGAAGCGCCTAGGCAGCAGCGAGAGGCGGCTACTGTCATGGGTATGTCTCGATCTACTTTCCGTCTCCGAAACCTCCGGTTGGACTCGACGAAGCCGCTTGCCGGAGCAGGGAGTGGATGGGGATTACGGGCCACCAGAGGCCTTGTTGTTCTGACGCTCTTCTTGGGCGGGATCGTCATTTCTGCAACGCCGGTTGGCGCGCAGGAAGCATGCGATCTCATCGATGATTTCGGCGTCACGGATGCAAACGGACTCCGCGCAGCGGTCCAAGCCGCGGAAAACGACACCGGTATCGACTTTGCCGTATACGCCACACAGCAGTTGTTGTCCGACAGCGGAAATCTAGACGCTGTGCTCGCTGGTGAGATACGCGCTGCGTGCCCCCAGATCTTTGCGAGTCCAAACAATGTCGCCGACAACACCGTTGTGCTCGCGGTTTCGGTGGGCAATCGGCTGACCGTGTTCTCCTACGGCGACGATCTCGACAATCGCCTTGACGATGACGCCAACGACATCGTCAATCGCATGAATGTCTTCTTCGCCAACGGAGAGATCGGAGCGGGCCTTGCCTCCGGCATCGGCAGCACCGTCGAAGGACTTCAGACCGAGCCGAGCAACACCGGTGGGGCGCTCGCCGGGGGAGCGTTGGGAGCCGCTGCCGTCGTTGGCGGCGGCGCCTGGTTGTACACGAAACGGCGCACTGCCAGCGCTCGAGGCGAGGTCGCCGGAGAATCCTTCCGAGCAGGTTCATCCAAGGTCACCGGAGTCCAAGCCCGTTGGTACGACGCTGAACAGGAAGCCGTAGTCGTTGGAGGTCGAATTACCGGCAACGCCATGACCCGAATGAACACCGCTCAAACCGAAGCCGCCGAGGCATCGCGAGCGTTGTACGAAGCGTGGTCGCCGGTATCGGAGGTCACCGTCGAAGACGTTTCTCAAATGAGCATCGAAGATCAGCGCGAGGTCAACGGCCATGTCACCGACGCACTCAACCATGTCGAGCTGGCATCGGAGAAGGTCCGCGTGCTCGAAGAACTCATGGACGAACTGCGCAACAAGCCCGACGATTTGGCAGCCATGCATCGCACCGCCCAGGAACAGATCGCTTCGGGGTTGAACGCGGCGGACGCACGTGAGGCCGAAGGATGGGTGGTCAGCGCCGGTCGTGACCGCTTGGCCGAACTCGCACAAAGCCTGGACGTTCTCGACCCGTTCGCCTTACGCATCGATGTCGATCTCCTTGGAACAGAGCTCGATCCAATCGCTGCCGAGATCGCGTCGGTCTCCGGCGACCTTGAGACGCTGGCCGACCGACACCGGGAAACGGGAGAGCGGCGAAGTGGCATGGCCGCAGAGATCCAAGGCCAACGAGGCCGCGTGATGCAGTTACGTGCCCAGGTACAGGGCTGGGCAAACGAGCACGCAAAATCATCCTTTGAGGGAGTGCTAACGCATCCCGACGAGTCGGACCGCCAACTCGACCGAGCCGAGCAAAGCCACATGGCGTCGACCGCAATCGGGGAGATTCCCCGTGACATCGCTGCCATGCGCATGGTCGACAACGAACTCGAAAAGGCGCAGACCGCCGTTGACCTCGCCGACGAACTGCTCGACGAGATGGACGAGCTCGACGTGCTGCTGAGCGCAGCCAAACAAGGTGCGAGCGGTGCGGTAGCCGCAGCAGCCGACGACGCCCGAGTCCTCATCAACTACATCGACGAGAACCGCAACGCAGTGCCCTCACGCGCTCCCGAGGTCGCTCGTCAGGTCGCAACCATCCAAGAGGCGGCCGAAAGCCAGCTCCGGCTCTCGCCGCCCGATTACCTCCGGGCGATGGAGCTCGCTGGCCAGGTCGAGTCGATCGTCGAGACCGAGCTCGGCGAATTTGAAGCCAAGGTCGCCGAACAGCAGCGCAAGCAACACAAAGCAGAAAGCGAGTTGCGATCCGCCACGGTTGCGGTGGATCGCGCCGACCGACACGTGCAGTCGCACATGTTCTCCGGCCGCCGAGACCAAGAAGCCCAGGCATCGATCGATCG
>CAYTUB010000092.1:0-11900 GCA_964441145.1 uncultured Acidimicrobiales bacterium | reverse complement strand
CGACCTGGCCAACGGCCAAATGATCAACGGCGCCGAAAACAAAGCCAAACGAGACACCTGGAACCAAGACGACTAGCCGAAGTCGATGAACTCGGCGCACCAATGGTTGGCTCATCGCAGAGCTAGCGCTCTATCGTGCTCGTGGTGGATGACGCCCCACCTCCTACCTTCAACCTTGGTCGTGCAGCGATGGCCGAGTTCGTCGGCACGTTCTTCTTGCTCGTCGGTGTCGTGGGGTCGGGCATCATGGCCCAGCAATTGACCGACGATGTGGGCTTGCAGCTGCTCGCGAACTCAACAGCGACGGTCGGCATTTTGATCGCGTTGATCCTGGCCTTCGCCGACACATCGGGCGCACACTTCAACCCCGCGGTCACCATCACCGACATGGCCTTCGGCGGCTTCGACCTGGCCAAGTTGGGCACCTATGTGGTCGTACAAATCGGCGGCGGAATCCTTGGCGTGATCGCTGCCAACGTGATGTTCGACCTCGACCCCATCAACTTCTCGCAGCGAGACCGCTCCTCGGCCGCACTCTGGTTCTCCGAGGGCATCGCCACCTTTGGCCTGTTGATCGTGATCTTCGGTGTCGTACGCCGCGGCAGCCCGGCGATGGTCGCCTACGCGGTCGGCGGGTACATCGGCGGGGCCTACTGGTTCACATCATCGACGAGCTTCGCGAACCCGGCGGTCACTATCTCGCGCATGTTCTCGGACACTTTCGCAGGCATCGAACCCGCCTCAGCCCCAGCGTTCATCATCGCTCAGTTGATCGCGACCGGTATTGCTATCGGGGTGATCCGAGCGATCTGGCCATCTGACCGCAACGACTCAGCGAGCGGTTCCTAGACGTAGCGTCGCGGCACGCGTTGGCTGATCGCGCAGATCACTTCGTAGGGGATCGTGTCGAGGGTCGCCGCTACCTCCGCTGCGGTGATGTTCTCGGCACCTTGTGGCCCAATCAACACCACCTCGTCGCCAACCGCAACGGCGTGGCCGCCTACGTCGACCATGAGTTGGTCCATGCTCACCACACCAACGATTGGGTGACGCCGCCCACCAATCAGCACCTCTCCGCCTCGCAACCCAAGGTCTCGGCGCACACCATCGCCATACCCGATCGGCACGGTCGCCAGAGTCGTTGGTTCTGAGGCCCGCCAGCGGTGGCCATAGCCAACCGCCTCCCCTGCCTCGATCGACTTCACAAACGACACTTCGGAACGCAGCGTCAGCGCTGGACGAAGATCGACCATCCCGGCGAGCGCAACGTCGGGGTCGATGCCGTAGAGGGAGATCCCGCAGCGCACCATAAACGCATCTCGATCCGGCCGCATGATCGCACCGGCGGAGTTCGCTGTGTGGGTCGGCAGCGCGGATGGCTCGGTGGCCGCATCGAACCGATGCAGCTGACCCTCGGTGAAATCGTTGTCGGGCTCGTCGGCCACGGGGCAATGGGTCCACGCCGCCTCGGCGTGCAGGTTCTTCGATTCTGCAACGGCCGCTAAGAACTCGTCGATCGATGCGGGTTCGACCCCCACCCGACGCATCCCGGTGTCGAGGCCGACATGCACCTGAACGGGTCCCATCCCTTCGGCTTCATCATCGAGGGCGGCTACCCCATCGAGGGTGTATACCGTCGGGGTAAGGCCCGCATCGAGAAGTGCCCGGTTCGAGGAATGATGCTGTTCGGTGAGCACGAGGATCGGTGCATCGATGCCGGCTGCGCGAAGCTCGACTCCCTCCTCGGCGGTCGCAACAGCGAGCCACGATGCTCCCGCCGCCAAAACCGCTTCGGCGATCTCTACGACGCCGTGGCCATAACCGTTCGCTTTCACCACAGCGCACAGAGGCGTCGACCCAACAAGGGCAGTAAGCGTCGACACATTGTGTGCCACATTTGCCAGCGAGATCTCGCACCACGTCTGTCTCATCTCGTGACCAAGACTACGGTAGGAAATCGATGGAACTCCTTCTTGTACGTCACGGTCGACCGGAGCGAATCGACTACGACCCCAACGGCGCGGACCCCGAACTGACCGAGTTAGGGCATCGCCAGGCACAAGGCATGGCCGAGTACCTCTCGTCGGAATCGATCGACGCGCTCTACGTCAGTCCTCAACGTCGTGCTCGCCAGACGGCTGAACCGCTCATGGCAGCGCTCGGCGTCGATGCGCCGGTCGTAGACGGTATTGCGGAGTTCGACCTCGGACACCCCAGCTACATCCCCGGCGAAGAATGGGAGATCACCCCGGAAGGACTCGACGAGCTCATCGCACAGGCGACCGCGCCCGAGTTCCTCGCCCGAGTTCGCGGCTCGATCGACGAGATCATCGCAGGCCATGCTGGCCAACGGGTGGCAGCGGTATGTCACGGCGGGGTGATCTCCGTGGTCATGAACGATCTGATGGGCCTCGACAGCTCGAACTACTTCGATGCCGACTACACCTCGGTCACTCGCATCAAGGCAGCTCGCTCGGGGCATCGATCGCTGATGTCGTTCAACGAGTGCCACTGGCTGCGAGACCTCTGATGGCCACCGATGTCGCCATCATCGGCGCAGGGATCGCCGGACTCGCCGCTGCCCGAACCCTACGAGACGCCGGACTTTCGGTCGCGATCGTCGACAAGGGTCGAGGGGTCGGCGGGCGTCTGGCCACACGGCGAATCGGTGACGCCCGACTCGACCATGGAGCGCAATTCTTCACGGTTCGCGGTGAGGAATTCGCTGCGCTCATCGACGAAGCGACAGCCGCCAACGTCGTGGACGTGTGGTGCCACGGCTTCGCCACCCAAGATGGCTACCCGCGCTATGCCTCCCCGGGCGGAATGACCGGATTGGCCAAGTGGTTAGCCACCGAGCTTGAGAACGAGGGCGTTGAGCTCACCCTGGAACGTCGGGTCGAAACCCTGGACTCTCATCCCGACCCCGACGAGCCATCGTGGTCACTTCGTGATCACGATGAGACCCTCCTGTCTGCACAACACGTGATCGTGACCGCGCCGGTTCCCCAGGCCCTCGCGCTCTTCGATGCGAGCGACATCGCACCGAGCCCAGCTGTTGCCGAGGCGCTTCGAGCAATCACCTACCATCGCGTCCTTGGGCTACTCGTCACGCTCGACGGCCCACCGGAAATCCCGGCCCCCGGCGCAGTCCAGGCGAGCAACGATGCGACCTTCACCTTCATTTCCGACAACATGGTCAAGGGCGTAAGCCAAACCCCCGCGGTTACCTTCCACGCCAATCACGCACTCTCGGCCGCCCGTTGGGATGACCCTCAAGACGAGGTGCTCGATGACTTCCTCGCTCATGCTCAACCATGGCTCGGCCAAGCTCAGGTACTCGAGGCTGAGCTAAAGAAGTGGCGCTATGCCGGGCCGGTCACCCCGCACCCCGATCGCTGTGTCACCGTTACTTCGAACCCCGGCACCATCGTGATCGGTGGCGATGCCTTCGGCGGCCCAAAGGTTGAGGGCGCCTTCAACTCAGGGGTCGCGTGCGCCCGACAGATCATCGGTTCTTTCGCTGGCTAGCGATGATGTCGTCCAACACGTGGGCATCAAAATCGCACACAACCGGCACATGCTCCTCGGCCTGCACCGAAGTGAACCAGGCGTCGGGATCGCCAACCTGAACGTTGCGCAATGCCGGGAGCCAGGACCTCGCTACAAAGCAATAGTCGACATGGTGGGTCTCTAGCGCTCCGTCGTGCTCTGGGTTCGGTCGAAAGCGCGTTGGGAGTTCGCGGGGGTCACCGTGCTCTAGCTCACCGAATGCGTGATAGGCGCTCACATAGCCAGCCGTACTCAGCAGGGCCACCAACTCCAACATGTCCCAGTTCGGGTCGTTGCGATGAAAGACAGGGTTGTTGTCGAAGTCCCCGGCGATCACGCACGGGTCGCGCAACATCGACTCGTATAACCGCATCATTTGGATTGGTTGGGAGGCCTGCGGCTTCGATTTGAACTGCACCTGTGCGTCGTCGTTCAAGGCCCAAACCCCAAGTATCTGAAAGCTGACCGGACCCGAAATCACGACCGGCGCAATCCACTCCAACCGTTGATCCCAACGTCCTCCGTCGAGCTTGGCCGCAGTGCTACCAAAGCCAACCACTCCGAGCCCTCGCGACTCGTGACGCCCTACCCACGCCATCGAATGGTGTTCGTCTAGATGGGCCTTCAGTAGCCGCACCTCGTTGGCGATTCGAGGGGCGATCACAACATCAGCGTCCAGGTCCACCAAGGCCGGGTACCGCCGCTCGACAACAGGACCCACACTCCACACCACGATGCGGAAGACCCCATCGGGCTTGCTGGCGATATCGGGGGCCTTGCGCACGACGCCACCGTACAGGCCGATTCTTAACCGGTTGCGACGGCGAAGCCTCCGTCATGGGAAGCTGGCAACCGTGGCATTGATGGACCGGTACCCAGCAATTAGCGACCTCGAACGCCGCGCCAAACGCCGGATTCCGTCGTTTGCGTGGGAGTACCTCGAATCGGGAACCGGCGACGACGCCGCTCGGGACAACAATCGGGCTGCGCTACAAGCAGTGCAGTTCCGTCCACAGTTTCTCAAAGGACCATTGGACCCGCAGATCTCAACGACGCTGTTCGGAACCACCTACCGCGCCCCCATCGGGATTGCTCCGGTTGGCCTCACCGGTCTGATCTGGCCGGGGGCGGACGCCGCGCTTGCCTACCATGCATCGCACGCGGAGGTTCCATACGTGCTCAGCACCGTGGCCACCACCTCCCCGGAGGCAGCCGGCGCCCGAGCGGGCGGCATGGGGTGGTTTCAGCTCTACCCGCCGCGAGATCCCGAGCTTCGAAGAGATCTCATCGAGCGCGCCGCAACAGCTGGGTTGACCACGCTGGTCGTAACCGCCGACGTGCCGAGCCCCAGCCGGCGTGAACGTCAGCGAAAGGCTCGCATCCGGGTCCCACCCGAGATCGGGCCGACCGTCATTGCACAAGCTGCGATTCGCCCAGCCTGGGCGCTCGCCACGCTTCGCGAAGGACTCCCCCGATTCGAGGGGCTCGAGCGCTACATCGATGCCGCAACGATGAAGTCGACAGCAGGCTTCGTTGGCGCAAAGCTCGGCGGCACCTTGTCGTGGGACTACCTCGAAGAACTACGCGGCGAGTGGGAGGGCCCACTGGTGGTCAAGGGAATCCTCGATCCCGACGATGCCGCGCGCTGTGTTGATTCGGGCGCAGACGCCGTATGGGTCTCCAACCACGGGGGCCGACAGCTCGATGGTGCCATCGCCTCGATCGACGCTCTTCCGGCCATCGCGCAACGTGTCGACGGGGCGGTACCGCTGCTGTTTGACTCGGGGATCCGCGACGGACTCGATATCGCGCGGGCCATAGCTCTAGGCGCCGACTTTTGCTTCGCTGGTCGTCCGTTTCTCTTCGGGCTCGGCGCGTTGGGCGAGGTCGGGGTGCAACATGTGCTCGACATCTTGATAGACGGCCTGTGCACCACGATGCATCAAGTTGGCGTCGAAAATATCGACGATCTAGCGAACCGACTTCGCTAGTTATCTGGCGTCGAGGGCGCAGAACCCCGGCTACTAGATGCTTCGCGATAGGCCGCAGGGGTGAGATCTACCTGGCGGCTGAAGAACTTCGCGAAGTTGCTCTGCTGGCTGAAGCCCAACTTGGCCGCAATCCAGCTGATGGGGATATCGGTATTGGCAAGCAATCGGATCGCTGCATACGTCACCCGAGCATCGATGATCTCCTTGGGTGTCTGTCCCAAGAGTCGTTTGGTAGCGCGGGTCAGTGTCTTGGCCGAGCATCCAACCATCGATGCGTAGTCACCGACCGAACGCGTCTCGAGGTAGTGAAATTCAAGCTCTCGACGGAAGTCCGAGACCAACGCATACTCGTTGGCCAGCTCCTGGGGGACTTCCGGACCATCATGGGCACTCGAGATCAGTTCGAGAAGCACCGAAGCGATGCTAATTCGGAGACGCTCTTGGCCCATGGCCGGCAAGATGTCCGGAGTGGAGAGCGACGTGACGAGTGAATTCGCCACATCTACCGACGGACCGAGCGTGACAACCGGCGAAGGCCGCACTACATCGAACAGGCCTACGGGGCACACAAACGGTTCGATAGAGAGGACCCAACCGTCCAGGGGTTGACCGACAAGCATTTTCTGGGACTGGCCAGGCAGCACGTGCAGAACCTGGCCGAGTTCGAGTCGGTACTCCTCAGAATCGACAACGTGCGTACCAGTTCCCGCGGTAGGGACGATGATGACGTGACTGGAAACCCGAAAAGACTGGCCCGAAACAACCTTGCGAGACTTCGCTACATCGGGCAGAGCCATGCACGCGATGGCTTGACTCTGGGGACCTACGCGGCCAAAGACAGCACCAAAATCTGTGATCTCTACGCCATCAAGATCCGCTAGCTCGATACCTTGCAATTGTCCCACCTAGCCAGACTACCTATCGATCACGACCCGGTCCACTAGGTCTACGAGAGCGTGAGCGAGCACGGGATCCTCATTTCCATCCGTTGACCCCTGCAAAAGTTCATCGATCGCATCGAGCGCAGAAGCGGTTGGATACCACAAGGGATCGATGAGACGCATCGACCAATCGGGAAAGCGGCGTTGATCAATGCCAAGAGAGACGGCGACCTCTATTTCATGGCGAGGATCCGCGGAGAGCTTTGAATATAGGGCGTTCACTGCATCTCCCGTGCCCTCGACGTACTGAGTGAAACGCTCAGATCGGTAGAGGAGATAGCCCGTAATGTTGTTTCGTTGATTCGCTTCAGCTGACTTGGTCGACAGCGCGCGGAGATCAACTCCGCCAAAGGGGCTGGACGGTGTGCTGCGATACACGACCGAGGCGAGATTTTTCCCGGGGGAAATGTGTAAATGAGGGCTGGACATATCAATAGTGCGAGGGGGTCATCAAAAAAGTAGATCGTCCAGCCCCTCATTTGGGAAGGTTGACCCAGTTTGACTTCATGAAGTCCCATTTGCACCTGTTGTTTCTGGCTCCACGCCAGCATGATGAATCACAGCAGGGCTAAGTCACGCCCTCTCGAGTCTTCATTTCGGAACGTCGTTGCGGGCGAGAAGAAAGCAATCGAAGGCTCGATCCCCCTTGTTGGTCCGGTTGTGTCCAGCCCGCGACCGGATCAGCAAGGGCGCAATCCTCAGGCAGTCGATGGACGCTGAGGCGACCTAGTGGCCAATCGCAACGAACGAGAACGTACAAGAACCGCCGTCGTGGACGGCGGCCCTTGCATTTCGAACCTCTCTGTGCGCTACCTCTCTAGCGTTCCCGATGGCTCAACCGGCTCTCAATGGAGCCTCTGTCTGCCTGGTTGCGAGAGAACGTGAGGGGATGAGCCCACGGACGGTTCGAGATCTCATGTTGTCAACTTGTCCAGCCTGTGACGCCCGACACCATGTACCGTTTCAGAGAAATATGGCCATTGTCAATATGAAAATGATAAGTATTTGTTTAGTTAGGTGATTCCTGACGAGGAAAATCGCTCGGTGAGAACCTCTCGAATGCAGTGCGTGGGCTGGCCAAGCGCACGTTCGATCCCGCACACCTCGGCGATCGAGATCGCATCAATGCGGCTACTCGCGCCATCAAAAACCTGACCGGCTATCGCCAAAACAGCAACATCGTGATGTGCCGCCAGTTCTGCTACTCCGCCCACCACCTTGCCGTCGAAAGACTCATCGTCGATGAAGCCTTCCCCGGTCACAACGAGATCGGCTGTCTCCAGGGCGGCTGCCAGCCCGACGTGCTCGGCAACAATTTCGAAACCATCGACCAAGCGGGCTCCAACCGCGGCCAGTCCTCCCGCAAGGCCGCCAGCGGCACCAGTCCGCTCGAGCTTCGACACATCGACCCCAAAGCGTTGCATATAGGTACCGACGAGCGTCTCGAGTCGGTTCCGCAACATCGCAACCTGAGCGGGCGTTGCACCCTTCTGCGGGCCAAACACTGCGGGCGCATCGGTAAACAACGTGCGGACATCACAGGCAACGACCACGTCGATTCCGCGTATACGTTGCGCTGAACCAAGCGCCTCAATTGCCCCCAAGCCACCGTCGGTCGTCGCCGACCCGCCAACCCCGACAAGGATCTGCCGCGCGCCCCGATCGATCGCTTCGCTCATGAGTTCGCCGACGCCCGAGCTAGTCGCCGCTAGAGGGTCGTTTCCCTCCGGTCCGCCAGCCATGACAAGGCCCGAAGTCCTGGCTACCTCGATGACGGCAACACCACCATCCAAGCGCCACTCAGCTTCGACCCGTTCACCCAGCGGACCGGTGATCACCGACGTGCGGTTGCCTCCGCCCAACGCTTCCAACGTGCCGTCGCCTCCGTCGGCGAGCGGCACCTGGGTACACGTGTGTCCGGCCCCGGTTGCCGCTTCTGCGATTGCGGCGGCTACTTCTCCTGCCGTTGCTGTTCCTTTGAACTTGTCTGGGGCTGCAACGATATGCATCGGCCTCTGTCATCCTTCCGGTGGCTCCTAGCATCATGTCCCGCCGCCGAGCCGCGCACACGATTATGCCGAGCGATAAGGTACGAGCGTGACTCGCCCTGTTGTGATCGCCTCGAACAGGGGACCCGTCTCCTTTGAGATCCGCGGGGACGAGTTGATCTCGTCAAGAGGTGCCGGGGGCCTCGTCAGCGGCATCGGCCCGCTGGTCCAAGGGACCGATACCACCTGGATTGCAGCAGCCCTTTCCGCCGGTGACCGCCAAGCGGGAGCGTCGGGCACCATCACCGCTGCGGGATTCCAGGTTCGGACCCTCGCTATCGACAAAGACATCCTCGACAAGGCCTACAACATCATCGCCAACGAGACTCTGTGGTACCTCTACCACGGCCTCTTCGACCAGGTTCGAGCACCGGTGATCGATACCGAGTGGTACGAGGCCTGGACGGCGTATCGCAAGTACAACGAAATCTTTGCCGAAGCGATCATCGAAGACGCACCAGCTGATGCGGTGGTCTTGGTCCAGGACCATCACCTTGCGCTCGTGGGACCGCGTATCCGCGATGCGCGACCCGATATCTCCTCGGTGCACTTCACCCACACGCCCTTCGCCAGTCCGGATCATCTTCGAGTCCTTCCCGAACTCGCCCGTACCGAACTTCTCCTGGGCTACCTCGGTCACGACGCGCTCGGGTTCCACTCGCCGCGCTGGAGCGATGCGTTCATCGCCTCGTGTCGCGAGACTCTCGGTGTTCGGCCAACAAAGACCTTCGTCTCGCCGCTCGGTCCTGACCCCGATGGAATCGCGGGGTTCGCTACATCACCAGCCTGTGAAGCCGAATTCACCTCGCTCATCGAAGAAGTTGGCGACAAACACGTCATTGGGCGAGCCGAACGGTTGGAACTCTCGAAGAACCTTCTGCGCGGCTTTTGGGCCTACGACGAGTTCCTCGCGATGCGGCCGGACCTCCATGAAGATGTCGTGTTCGTTGCGAACTTCTCGCCAAGTCGAACGGCCGTGAGCGACTACATCACCTACCGGGCCGAGCTCGAAGCAGCAGTAGAGGAGATCAATGCTCGCTGGGGAACCGACACGTGGACTCCAATTCTCTACAAGGCTGAGAGCAACTACGCCCGAGCAATTGCTCTGCTGCGTCGCTACGACGTGTTGTTGATCAACCCGATCCGCGATGGTCTCAACCTGGTTGCGAAGGAAGGCCCTCTCGTCAACGAGCGCGACGGCGTGCTTCTGCTCAGCCGCGAGGCCGGGGCATTCGATGAGCTCTCCGGTATCGCCACCGAAGTTCATCCCTACGACATCAGCCAGACAGCTCAGGCCATGTCCGATGCCCTCGACATGCCCGCTGAGGTACGTGCGGAGGTCAACGCCGACCTCAAGGACGTCGCCGCGAGCAGAACCCCAGCGATCTGGTTCGCGGAGCAAATCGCTGCCGTTGCAGAGGCCGACGACTAGCCCTACGACTGGTTTGGGAGTGCCTGAACCATCTGCAAAATCAGCTCGTATGCCCCCTCGGGCCCCTCGACGAGATCGGTCGCATACTCACGGAGCGCTGGCGGGGTTTCGGGTCCGGTCACTAAGACCCGTGCCGAAGAGGACAAAGAGCCGTCGTTCGTAAGTGAGGCGAGACGCTCAAACGCTGGCCGGTCGCCAAGGTCATCGCCGAAATAGCTGGCTACCTGCGCGCCATCGAGCATGTCTTCGACCGCATCGCCTTTCGACCGCACGATCGGCGGGTGGATCTCCACCGATTGCTTAGCGCCACGGGCTTCCAACCCGGTATCGGCCGATACTTTGTCCGCCCACGCATGCACTCGTTGGGCGAAGTCTTCGTTCTCGCGGCGGTAGTGCACGGTGATTGAGTAACGCTTGTTCTCAACCGCTGCAGCTCCGAATTCGGCAGTAGCGCTCTCGGCCACAGCAGCAATCGACGACGACCACTCCAACGCGGCCTCATCGACGCGGAGCTCACCATTGGATCGGTGCTCAAGACCGTACAGTCCCGACAATTGCAGGTTTGCGTCACTGAACACGCTCTCCAGGAACGACACCGGTCGGCCGGACACGATCGCCACCACACCGAGCTCCTTGGCCAAGACACTCAAACCATCGACCACGCCCGCAAGAGGCCGCACCGACTCGGGGTCGTCGCAGATTGGAGAGAGGGTGCCGTCGAAGTCAAAGAACGCGGCGACAGTCCTCGGGGCACGGGCGAGCTGCGAGACGATCGCGTGCAAGGCCATTGGCTACCTCGGCAAATCAGGAAACAGGAACGACACCTTCGGTTCCGATGATCACTACGACCTGAGCACCGGCGACACGACCGTCGGCGATGGCTCCCGGATCAACAGCGATGTCGGCTGGCGCGGGAAGAACCGCGTCAGGCGCAGCTCCTAACGCTTGGCCAATGGCTACTGCGTTTTCGGCGAAGCCGGGTTGGTACAAGACCACTCCCGCTACCGTGGCAGGGGCGTTAGAGACCGTGGTGATGTACCCGTCAGCGTTGAGCACATCGGCAACTGCGCCTGCGACGCCAGCGCCACCTGTGCCGTTAGCGACGAGCACGGTTACCTCGTTCGGCGGGAAGATTTCGCCTTGCACGGGAGGATCTTCGATGATCGTGTCATCGTCGACCGGAGGAATCGTTGCTGCTGCACTTGTCTCACCGTTCTCGGACGGTTCCCCAACCGCTGGGGGCGCACCAGAATCTCCTTCGGCGCCTCCACCCTCAACTGCGTCGCCCGCACCTTCGGCATCGGCGTCGGCGTCGGCGTCGGCGTCGGCGTCGGCCGATGGAGTCTCGGCAGCCACAACCTGCGTTTGGGGGTCGTCGAGCGCAAACATCACCAGAAGCAGCCCAATAACCAGCGCGAGAGCGATAAGCATCGCTCCGCGTGCTGCCGCGCCGCCTGTAGAGCGGGCAAGCGTTCCTTCTTCAGCTGCGTGATAACCGGGGGAACTCATCGAGCTGGTGGCTGTTCGATCTGGCGTTCAAAACGCGCCTTACGTCGACGATCCCGCAGGCGACGAAGCCGGCGAATCACCAAGGGGTCAAATTCGTACGCTTCCTCAGAATCGACGAGGTCCCCGAGAAGTTCGTAGTACCGAGTCGTCGACAACTCGAAACGTTCGCGGATGATCGACTCTTTCGAACCATCCTCGGACCACCAGGTCCGCTCAAATGCGATAATTGCGCGGTCGCGCTCTGTCAATGCCATCGCTGCCAAGTGTTGCCGCTCTGCGGCTCCATTACAAGCACCCTGGTCAACTGGCGTAGCCAGACGTTTTGTGCGGGAGCCTCTACACTGACCGCTGCGCCGCCTTAGCTCAGTTGGTAGAGCAACGCTCTTGTAAAGCGTAGGTCATCGGTTCGACTCCGATAGGCGGCTCT
>CAYTUB010000091.1:0-11928 GCA_964441145.1 uncultured Acidimicrobiales bacterium | reverse complement strand
CCGTGGCGGCGACGTCGTCGGTTATGGGATCACGCGAGGAGGCAATCTCGATGAGTGCCGTTGACTTGTCGACGAGTTCGAACAGGCTGGCATCGGTCTCGATGAGGGCGTGGGCTCGCTCACGGGCAAGGGGAATGACCGGGGTGAACTGGCCGTTCGTTTGCATGCCGTTCAGCCCGCTGGCGTAGGCCGATGCGAGCGGCTCGCCGTCGATGAGTAGGCAGCCCAGCACTTGGTCGTTGCCTTGCGCTCGACGGGCATGCAACTGGTCGCAGATCGCGGCCAAACCTGCGGTTTGGTCCTCGGCCGATGACCCCGACGACTCCACGAGGATGTCGACGCTGGTCGCTCCGACAGCGAAGCTCGTTTCGCCATCAACCTCTGGTGCCCCCGTTGGCGGTGTCGCGGCCAGCGTTGCTCGAAGCTGACGGGTTAGTTCTTCCCACGGTTCCATGATGCATACCTTTCTTCGCCCGGCAGCCGATAGTGCGACGCCAAGGTGTATCGAAGATACACCGCGACACCGTCGCGCGACCCAACTTCGGAAGTCCATCTCCATTCCGAGAGCTAGCGTGACGAGGTGGTCGCGTGGACGTTTCGAAGGTTGGTCGATAGCGATTTGCCGCTGCTGCACACGTGGCTGAACGACCCGGGCGTGGTGCGTTTCTGGGAGGGCGACGATGTGTCGTGGCCTGGTGTGGTCGGCCAGTACGGGTCTCCCGAGATTCGTGCCACCTTGGCGGGCGACTACCCCGATTTCAGCTATGACGTTGCCGAAGCCGATTTCGATTGGCACCACGTCGAGGTGTATCTCTCGATGGCAGACGGCGAGCCCGCTGGCTGGATCCAGTGTTACGCAGTCGATGACTACGACGACCACGACGAAGTCAAGGCGTGGCTCGAGCTCGGGTTCGATCCCGGTGGCGCGGGGATTGATTATCTCCTCGGCGACCCGGCTAGTCGGGGTAAGGGTTTGGGCTCGTCGATGATCCGCAGCTTCATCGACGAGATTGTGTTTGGCCAGCACCCGGACTGGACCCAAGTCGGGGCATCGCCTGTGCGCGAGAACCCAGCGAGCTGTGGGGCACTGGTGAAGGCTGGCCTCAGTCTGGTCGGATCGTTCGACGACCCCGACTACGGACCGTGCGACCTGCATGCAGTTCGCAGGCCAGGCTGACGAGGTCGATGCAGGGCCTATTCGAGACCGTCGTATAGCGCGGTTGGATCGTCCAGGAAGCGGCGCCACAGTGCGGTGGATGTGAGGTCATCGAAGGACGACTCCTCGATGCCGCGCTCGCCGTGTGCTTCATAGACCGCGGCATCGGGGAAACCCATCAGGAACGGCGAGTGCGTCGAGACGATGAACTGCGACCCTTTCTTGAGCGACGCGGCCATGATCGCTGCCAGCTGCATTTGGCCCTGAATCGATAGCGCCGCTTCCGGCTCATCGAAGATGTAGAGGCCCTTGCCGGTGAATCGGCTGTGCGCAAGAGCCAGAAACGTCTCGCCGTGGCTGGCGTTGTGCAGGTCAGGGAAGATAGCGGCCAGCCCGGTCGCGGGGTCGTCGTCGAGTGAGATGTGTGTTGCCATCCCGTAGAACGTTTCGGCGCGTAGGAACCAGCCCCATTTCGGGCGCGCCTTCCATCGCAGCGACAGGTGGTCGGCGAGGGCGCTGTGGGTGTCGTGGGTGCGAAACATCAGGTTCTTGCTGCCGCCCTCGGCGTTGAATCCAGCGGCAACCGCGATCGCTTCGATGAGCGTCGATTTCCCCGAGCCGTTGTCCCCCGCGATCACGGTGACCGGTCCGAATTTCAGGCGGTCGACGGTTTGCACCACGGCGAGGTCAAAGGGGTAGCCGCTCTCTTCCTCTTCGGCTTCCGCGGGTGCGTCACCATCGTCTTCGCTCGGTGGATCCTCGGCGAGCTTGTCGTGATACCACGCAGGAAGTCATCTTTGGAAAACTCGCTCGATGAATCGTCGTCGTCACCAGCGTCTTCGATCGATGCTTCGTCGGGCTCCTCAGGCTCGGTAAAGATGATCGACTGAAGGAACGGCGCACTCACGACTGCAGTCTTGCATCAGTTCGGACACCGGAGGGTCGTCAGCTGGACTCACATGACGCGACCGAAACCGCGAGGTGTTGATCGACGCACACGTCGTTGCCAGCGCCACCTCGGATGGAGTCGCCCGACGCTGCGGTGATGTGATCGGCGCCTTTCGCGCCGCGGCTATCGTCGGCACCCTTGCCGCCATCGATATCGTCAGCGCCGTTGCCGCCGACAAGATGGTCGTCACCTTTGCCGCCCCGCAGAACGTCTTTCCCGGAATAGCCGCGAAGTTCGTCACGCCCACGTTGGCCCTTCAGCACGTCGGCCAGGTTGGAGCCAAGGAGTAGGTCTCTGCCAGCTCCGCCGTACAGTTCCGCGCCATCGGTGTCGATTCGCTCGTCCTCATCGTTCGCGTACAAACGATCGCCACCGGCGCCGCCGTGGATGATGTCGAACCCGAGACCTCCGGACAAGGTGTCGTTCCCACCGTTCCCGCAGATGATGTCATTGCCGCCGCCTCCGTGGACGACGTCGTCGCCGGCCAACGCAACGATCACATCGTCGCCCGATGTGCCACGAAGGACATCGTCGCCGGCGGTGCCCACGATGGTGGCGCGGGCGCCATCGCACTCGTGGGTAACTACCGGCGTCGGGGCGGCGGGAGGAACGGTGGTCGTGGTGGTGGTCGTTGTCGTGGGGGCAATCGTTGTCGTCGTTGTTGCCGGTGCAGGTTCGTCGGAGGCGAAGATTGCTATCACGGCGTCTTCGGCCTCTCCGAAGGAGTCCGCGATGTTGTCTCGGTCGCACGGGGTCGAATCTCCAAAGACGTTGCACCACGTGAAACGTCCAGCATCGCCGTAGAGGTAGCCCTGGACCCCAGCATTCTTGGAGGCGACTGCGTCTTCAACCATCTCCTCGAGACCCGGGTTTCGATTCTCGGGGTTCACCCACGCGAAGTCGCTATTGAAGTAGCGGGCTTCGCCCATCCACACCGGAATGTCGTAGGCCGCGACTGCTTCTTCCATCTCGAATTGGCCTTGCGCAGGTGTCTTGTTGTGGCCGATCTCGGGTGCCGCGAAATCGAGGAAGTCAACGTCTTGATAGAGCAGCGAATCAAACTGGAAGGGCGGCAGGTGGATGCCTATGTCGGTGGTCGATCCCTGGCCTCGAATCGCGTCGGCCATGATTTCCCACACTTCGATGTTCGCCGCGGTGTTGTTGCTGCCCGCGTCACCGCCGAACACCCACGAGTTCAGTGCTGGATGCGAGCCGAAGGCATCCACCATGTGTCGGCCGTATGCGGCAGCGTTGTCGGTCGTGAGTCTCCCGCGCACGAGATCACTTGCCGGGACGTGCGAATCTGACTGACCACCGGGCAGGTAGAGGTTCTGCCAAATGACCACGAGACCCATCTGCATGCCGTGGTCGTGGGCGCGGTCCATGATCTCGTTGACGTGATCGATGTACCCGTCGCTCAGTTCGATCTCGCCTTCGTCGGTGTACTCACCGATGAGCCCACCACCGTTGTAGGTGTGGTTGTAGGTGGTCGGCGCATGGCCGAGCACCATGGCCCAGGCGCCCGTGAAGCCTCGGCTAGACAACTCGGCAAAGTACTCGTCAGCCTGCTCGGTGGTTGCGCGCGAGAACATGTGCCACGCCGTGTCGTACACCGGAATTGACGTGTTGGCCGTTGGGGCAATGTGGTCGGACGTACGCGTTTGCGCCACAGCTGGCGCAATCCCGAGCAGCGCTGCGATTACCACTAGAACAACGGATACAGCGGGAACTTTTCCACCCTTAGTCACACTTCAACAGTACATCGAAAGCAATTAGCAGCGCGACCCGCGCGTTCCGCTCACCACAGCTCGCTTAGAACGCAGACGAGGCCGCCTCGAAAGGCGGCCTCGGCAGAATTGGCGGAAGGTGAGGGATTCGAACCCTCGGTAACCCGGAGGCTACAACGGCTTTCGAGGCCGCCCCATTCGTCCGCTCTGGCAACCTTCCGCAGGCAAGGCTAGAGCCAGTCCGGACCTCGGCCAACGCGCGGGGATGATCCTTGATCTCAAAGAGTCGCGACCTGGAGAGAGGTAGTCTCATCAAACTGTGCGTGTTCGTGATCCGTTGCTTGGGACTCGCTGCGAAGTAGAGGTGCGCGCCGCTTCGGTCGAAGCCATCGACACGGCTGAATTGGCGGTGCTCGCAGAAGTCGAACGGCTGGAGATGATCTTCACCCTCTTCGACGAAGCGAGCGAGCTTCACGCTCTCCGCCGTCTGGGTGAAACCGCTTCGGTCGAGCTCAACGAGGTCTGGCAGATCGCTCTCCTGTGGCATCAGCGCACCGGCGGGGTGTTTCACCATGCGCTGCAACCACTGGTCGGCGTTTGGGCCGAGGCGGCCGAGAGCGACCGGGTGCCCAGCACAAACGCTCTCGCTGAAGCGGTCACCATGCTCGACCCATCGGGTCATGCACACCTCGACTTCAATGCGCTCGCGAAGGGCTGGATTGCTGATCGAGGTCTCGCCGCGGCGTTCGCTAGCGATCAGGCTCCGAGCAGCGGGTGGCTCAGCCTCGGCGGTGACCTCGTGCATCGGGGCGAAGGTTCGGTTGCCGTGGGGATCCAAGACCCAGCCCGTCCCTACGACAACGTTGCACCGCTGGCGACGATCGACATCACTAGCGAGGCACTCGCCACCAGCGGAACCGGGCATCGTTACTGGACCATCGACGGCGAGCGTTACTCACGAGTGCTCGATCCACGAACGGGCATCCCGGTCGATCACGTTCGATCGGCAACCGTGGTCGCCCCGACGGCTGCGACGGCCGACGTGTTGGCAACCGTTGCGTTAGTGCTCGACCCGGCCGAAACCATCAGTCTCGTTGCGTCTCACAACGCTCACTGCCTTTTGGTCACCGCCACCGGAGAAGTCGTGCAGACGACCGATCGGTTCAGGCCAGCGTGAGCCAACCCAAGGCAACGGTCACGATCGTTCCAAGCGTCAGAAGAATCAGCGCACGCTGGCGGCGCTTGCGCATCAGCAGCTGAATACCCAAACCGCTGAGCGATACCACGACGAGCAGCCCAGCAGAAATATCGATGACCCAGCTCCACGCGATGTTCGTGTCGCTACCGGTGTGCAGGTCGCGCAAGGCGTTGACGAAACCCTCTTCGGTTATCTGTCCCGTGTAGGTCAAGGTCACAACGTCGAAGCGAAACGACGCCCCGAACGCTGGGCCGGTGTAGTTGATGGAGGCTTCGTTGCCGATCTGGTCGAAGTTGGTGACCTCGCCACCGATGCCGTGTTCGCTGCGAAGGAATTCGCTTACCAACAAGAACTCGACCTCATCGCCGTCTCGAACCGATTCGGGAAGGCTGCCCTCGACTGGTGTCGTGACGCGTTCGGTTCCGCCGAGCCACTCGGGGTTGTTGAGCAGTAGCCCGGTGATGCCAAAGAACCCGATGATGACGAACGCGACCATGCTCACGTAGACGTGGGTCGATCGCATCCATCGTTGCCCGCGGTTGGACCACTTCTTCGCAGTGGACACTCCGCCCGGATTCTCTGGCGTCGAACCACCCGCGCTTTGTCGGGCCTGTTGTTCTGCGATGCGTCGCGCTAGGGCGTCGTCGGTGGGGCGGACGATCGAGGGGGTTTCGCTAGACATCGATGCGCACCGATGCCCCAGACAACTCACCCACGTCTGGCAACGCGGTCTGGCCCAAGGTTCCCGTTAGCTCGAAGGGTTCGCGGATCAATGAGTAGGGGCCGTCTTCACGTGCCGATTCCACGCAGATGAAATAGGAGCCGGCTGGCAACTGTGTTCCGGCAGCGAAGCCGTCCCATGCCACGGCGTAGTCGCCGGGTGGGCGGGTAGCTGATGAGATCGTGGTTACGTTGTTCACTCCCCCTGCGGCGATGCGTTCGCGGTCGACGACATACCAACGGTCGAGGTGGTCAAGCCAACGAGCACCGCGCCTGCTCTGCTCGTAGAACAGCGAGACGGTCTCGAGTAGCTCGCCCGCTGCGTCTTCGATCCAGACCGCAACGTATGGCGGTTCGAGCTTGCCGACCGGGCCGTGGGTGTAGGTGAACGAGATGACCATCGTTCCAGCGACGGCTGGGTTGTCGGTGAACGTTGGTTCAGGGGCCTCGGTGGTTGCTGGTGCGGCGCCGTTGGCCGCGGTGGTCGTCGGTGGTGTCGTACTGGTCGTGGTGGTCGTCTCGACCGGTTCAGCCACGGCTCCGGCGAAGACTTCGGCATCGCCAGCTCCACATGCTGCAACTCCAACAGCTGCTGCGCTGGCGCCCAAGCCCTTCAGCATCGCGCGTCGACTGACACGCCGATACCGGGATTGATCTCGTGCCGTCACGACAGCAACTGTAAATGCCCCCGGTAAGGAGACGCTGAAGCTGGCACAAAGGTTTTTGGCGCTTGGAACACAGTGTTAGGTGGCCCAGTCGATGCGATAGGAGAGATCGTGTCCGCATATCTGGGAGTACTCGACGATCGACTTCTTGGCCAGCTTCAAGGTGACCGACGCGGGCAGCAGCCCAACGACCCGACCAAACATGGTGCGCTCTTCGCCGAACGCTGCCGTGCTCGCTTTGGGGAACGTGACGTCGACGGTGGCTTGACGCTGACCGGCCCGATCGAGCAGGTCCGATAGCCGGTTGAACATCTGTAGCAGCGGGTCCGCGCTGTGGGTCGACCAGTTCGCTGCCGGCATGAAATCGACAAAGTGCATCAGGTGGTAGTTGAGGTTGATCCACAAGCTCTCGGCGTCGATCGTCAGCGGCTCGTTGTCGATCACCCGGTTGAAGTGCAGGGAGTCCAACGTGTCGAGGCGATGCACATTGGCTTCGAGCTCCTCAAGGAACGCGGCGTTGTAGAGCAATCGCAGGATCGACGGAAAGGTCTCGACGTGTGTGGCTTCGAAGTCGGTGAGCAGTTCGCGTAGCGCCGGGATTTTGTCGGCGGTCATGGCAAAGGTGTTCGTCGCGGTGCCCAAGATCGAATGCAGGAGCGCCACGTTTGGCGAGTGCTCGGGGTAGTAGCGCGCGGCGTAGTCGTGGCAGAAGATGAGGTGTTCAAGAAATGAACCGTCGGCGTGCTCCATCGAGAAGTCGCATTCGTCAACCATGAAACCGACCAGCCGTTGATCGATCTCGGGTGCGGGGTTGGCCGACTCGAGCTCGGTGTATGCGGCTTCGACTGCGTCAGCGGACCGGTCGACCCACACTGCTTCCTTTGCGAGCTTCTCCCCCATGAACAACTTCGGGAGACCTTCGAGACCGCCGAAGATCGTGCGACCCATGTCGAAGTCGTCCATGCGCTTCACCGTGACCCGGCCTGCGTGATCGACGGCGCCGCCGTTGGTGAGCGCGGCCTTACGTTGCAGGTTCAGCGTGGCCTTCAGTTCGCCGCTATCGGTGTTCATGCTCATCGCTCCCCCGTTCCGCCCTCTTGTCGCCAGGTTAGACCTGGCCGTTTCGGCTCGCCGCGTCAGCGGCGGCGCAAGCCAACGCGGCGTCGTGTCTTCACCCCGTCTTGCGCGGTGACAATTCCTGCGAGCGCGGCGAGCACGACGCCCATGGCGATGACCTGCACGGTGGTCAGCGGTTCGTCGAGCCACAACCACGCGGCGATCGCTGATACGACGGGGATCCCGAGGGTGAAGGTCGAGCTGATCCACAGCGGGATCTGTTGGATCGACCAGTTCATCATCGTGTGACCAAGCAAGCCCGAACCGAAGGTGAGAGCCAACAGCCAAATCCACGTCGACGTGTTGGGCCAGGAAAGATCTTGGCCAAACAGCAAGGCGAGTGGCAGGTTGATGAGCGCGGTCCATACCGATGCGCCTGTCGTGTACTCCTGTGGGGAGATCTTCTGCTTCGCCTGTCGTGAGAAGACGAAGTACGCGGCCCATGAAAGCAGCGCGCCGACCGCGAGGAGATCGCCCGACAGCGAGCTACCGGCATCGTCGGCTGCGGACAGAACGACCGCTAGCGCTCCCACGAGGGCGACGAGCCCGAGCCCGATGCTGCGAGTCGAAATCCGTTCGCCGAAGAGACGCGACGCGACGATCGCGATGACGACCGGTTGCAGCGACCCAATGACCGTGGCATTGGCGATGGAGGTGAGCTTCACCGCCGAGAAGAAGAGCGCAATGTCGGCGCCGAGCGCGATGCCGCCCCACATCGACTCTCGCAGAACCCGCAACGTCAGCGGGTTACGGCGGATCGCCAAAAAGACGGCGAGCACCAGGCTGTAGACGGTGAAGCGGTACACGCCAATGGCCAGCGACCCCAGGTCGATGCTCTTCACAACGACCGTCGACAGACCCCACGCGGTGACGGCAATCCCGGCCGCGCCTACGCCGAGGGGGTTTACCGGTGCATCCCCAGTCACGTCGGTCGTAGTCATCAGCGCACGCTAGCGGTATGAGCAGCCACACGCAGTGTCAGTGCCCGACTGTAGGTTCGTGCATCTATCGAAGGTTCGCTCCTTCCTCCACCTACACAGACAGAGGAAGTTGGCCCCATGGCCATCACAAACGACGATCTTGAGCGGGTCCGCAACCAGCTCGAGATGAAGATCAACAGTGTTAGCGTGGAGCACGTGCATCTGGTTCAAGCAATTGGTTCCTACAGCGAACGGTTCACCGCCGTCGACGCGCGTTTCGACGCGGTCGATCATCGTCTCGACGCGGTCGATCATCGTCTCGACGCCCTGTCGGCAGATTTTGAGCGGCGATTCGATGTACTGTCAGCAGACGTCGACCGCCGATTCGAAGCAATGACGGCAGATATGAACCGCCGATTCGAAGCAATGACGGCAGATATGAACCGCCGATTCGATGACGTTCGTAGCGACATTGCACGTCTCGATACGCGCCTCGATCGGCTGGACTCGAAGATGGATAGCCGCTTCAACGTCCAGACGGTGTTGATGACCACACTCGGCGTACTCGTGCTCTTCGGCGAACCAATCCGAGAACTGCTGGGCTTCTAACACCCTGGCCTTCTTCCGGAACTAGAAATCTGTGGTCTGAGAGCATGCCTATAGTCCGCTGACGGACCACAGATTCCCTAGCGGGTCGCTAGTGGATCTGGCCCACGGCCTTGCTGGGCGTGAAGGTTGCGATCAAGCGGCCCTCGTCGACCATGGCCTGGCGATACTCGTCCCAATCGGGGTGCGCCCCGCCGGTGACGTTCTCGTAGTACTCGACCAGCTGATCGGCAGTCTCGTCGTCCATATGCATCGTTGTCGCTGATAGCTCGACGACACCGTCGAAGGACACGTAACTCCACGAATCCGGTTCGGTGATGTGCAGTACCACTCGGTCATCGCGCCGCATGTTCTTCGTCTTCGCACGCGAGTCGGTAAGCGAGATAACAAAGCTGCCATCGTCGACCAGGTAGGTGATGTCAGAAGACTGTGCTCGCCCGTCCTTACGAAGTGTGATTAGGACCGCAGTCTTGCGACCCGCCGCCCACGTCAGGGCCTGTTCGAGTTCCATATGTGCAAGCTACCCCAGCCCACCCGCAGCTGGAAGTGCTCACGCGCGCTCGGTTTTTGGCCGATCTATGGGACCATGGCAGGTATGGGGAGGCGTGCGGCGAAGCGGGTTCTGATGCTTTTGGGCATCGCGTTGATGCTCTCTGCTTGTGATTTTGCACGGGGCTTCAGTACGGAAAACGTCGCCGTGAACGACGGTGGCCAGCTAGTAGTCCAACACCAGAACAACGAAGGACTCCGTACCTTTTCTCCACCCGGTCAGTTCAACTTCAACGCAAGAGTCCTTTCGGACTCGGTAACCGGAGGAAACCAGCAACGGGAAATCGAGCTCGCCGACGGAACAGCAATTCGGCTGGTCAATCAGCGGGCCATCGAGGAATCGACCGATGGCTTCGAAACCTTCGAGGTGGTCTGGCAGGTTGATCCCGACGCCGGATGGTGGCGTGGCGATACCTACGCCCCGATACCCGGGGTTTTCGACCTCGTAGCACTTCCCGACGGCTCTGCCGCTGCTGCGGCAGGAACGATAGGTGTCCTGGAACGCTCACCCGATGGCACGTGGACGCCAAGCGTCGCCGACCTTCGGACCCTTCCACTCTTTACCGTGGCCCTCGTTCTCGCCGGAGCGTTGGTGTTTATGGTCGCAGCCATCATGGCGTTCGGGCCCCTTACGCATGGGCGAGGCTCTGCCAAGGCTGCGACTATTCTGATTCCGCCCTTTGTTTTGGCATCGACCTGGACCTTCAACACCGTTGACTTCGGTGCTGACTTTCTTACAATCCTGACGTTCCCGTTCGCCGCTCAGAGCCTTGGTACCAGCATCGGGTCGCTCATCCGATCGAAGGACACGCCCAACTACCTGCCCGCCCTTGTGAAACTGACTGCTGCCTTAGGGGCCCTGCTCGTCGGAGTCTTCGCCACGCTGTACGTCTTGTGGAGTCGCGACCTGCTTTCCTATCGATGGGCGGTACAGGGTTGCGCGATCGCTACAGTCCTCGTGCCAATCGTCGGCGCCTACTTGTTGCGACGCCAAGTAGGGACCCAACCATTGCCGCCGGCCCCAAACATTGTGGAAAGCAGTTGGAGCAAAGCGATCGTGCTGGGATACGTCCTTCCGCCGATTGTTGGCATTCCGCTTACCGCGATCTCGGCTCTATTCATCGCCGGCGATTCGGGACTTGTCCCTGTGGAGAGCGCAGTCTTCCCATGGCTACTGGTCATTGCGCTTGCTGGCCTCCCCGCCTACCTCATCCCCAAGGCCGACTACTCCGGATTGTCCGTCAAGCGAGGCGACTTCCAGATCCTGGAAAAGATCGAGACCTAGAACTTTCCGCCGTTGACGTCGTTTTCGGGGACGGGTTCGAAGTTGTCCCAGTGCTCGACGATCATCCCGTCTTCAAGGCGGAAGATGTCGACCTGGGCGAGCGGTGCACCGTCCCAGGTGAGTGCTGGGTATAGCAATCGCCCGTGTACTTCTCGACGGCCTCGCGAGCATTGCCGTCCCGAATCCCCTCCATGTACAGAGCCTTCGCGTTGTTCAGCTCCGCGGTCATCGCGCCTCGTCTCTTCGTCGTAATCGATGATCATCTTGGCCGCTGACATCCGGGGAAGAAAGATCCACGTCGGTCAGATCATGGTCAAAACGAGACCGAGCTAGACGACGACTCAGGCGGTGATTGCGATCGCCATATCTCCCGCTCCGGCACGAGCGTCTCGAGCGGATTGGTAGGAGTCGGAAGCAAACCACGCCTTTGCTGCCTCCGGCGAGAGGAACTCGACATCCCCTGGCGCATGGACGAGGCCGCCCAAACCTGGGAATCACACATACCGGAGTTGCCGACTGATTGATGCGTTGTGGAGCTGACATAAATAATCTCTTGCAAAGGCCTTATTTATAGTGCATGATTAGTCCATGACATATGCAGCTTCAGTATTCAACGACCTTTCACCACCTACCTACGCAGAAAACCCGTCCGGGCTTTGGGCGAGCATCGAGAAATTCGAGTTCGACCTCCCCGGGGTTGAACTCCCCTTCTCTGCACGACTTGCCAGCGAAAACGGCTGGTCAACGGACTTCGCATTTCGCGTCATTGAGGAGTATCGGCGTTTCCTCTTCCTGACCGCAACGGCGGACCACATCGTCAGCCCCTCCGACGAAGTCGACCAGGCATGGCATCTCCACATGACCTACACCCACTCCTATTGGCACGACCTGTGCGAAGGCGTGCTCGGGTGGCCCCTCCACCACGGCCCGACCAAGGGCGGCGTCGAGGAAACCGAGACGTATATGAATCTCTACGAGGAGACCCTCGCCAGCTACGAACGAATTTTCCGCGTCGCTCCTCCAATCGATATCTGGCC
>CAYTUB010000090.1:0-11940 GCA_964441145.1 uncultured Acidimicrobiales bacterium | reverse complement strand
AAGCACGACTTGATGCGCAAGACGTCGGCTTCTCGATCGGTCTTGACATCCATCCGAGCGACCAGATCACCGTCGACCATGACCGGCAAGACGTAGTAGCCGTACTTGCGCTTGACGGCGGGCGTGTAGATCTCGATCTTGTACTCGAACCCCCAGAACCGTTCCGCCCGATCTCGTTTCCATACGACCGGGTCAAAGGGCGACAACACCGTCGAGCCCGAGATTGCACGCGGCACTCGAGCCTCAGGGTCAGCAAAGGCTGGTTTGGTCCATCCCTGCACGGTTGCGGGAATCACCGAACCCTGTTCAACCAAATCCGCGAGTGCCACTCGGATCTCGCGTACTGGCAGCCGGAAGTAGTCAGCGACATCGGCGGCCGTGCCGACCCCGAGCGCCTGGACCGCAGAGAGGGACAGCGCTCGTTGCGCATCGTCGACCGTCGGCGTTGGCTGAGCGCGAATTGTGTCGGGAACAATGTCCTCGATCGGGCTGAACACCTTCTCGAAATTTCCCCGTCTGCGAATCCCCAGTTCACCAATGCGATACAGCCAGTCGAGGGCCAAGACACCGAGTGATCGGTGCCACCAGCCCGACCCGTCGTCGGTCAAAGGGCGGGGATCGGAGAGCGCGCCTCCCGTTACCGCACCTAGGTCTCGGACCTCCTCGAGCACAGACTGCACATAGGCGGGCTCGCGGTTGGCTACTTCGCTCAAGCTCTTCCACGTGTGCCCGTCGCGGGCACGATCCCAGGTCCAGCGGATCAGCGGTTCGGTCTCGACCGGCAATAACGACGCCTCGTGAGACCACGCTTCGAACCATTCGTCGTGACGGTACGCAATCTCGTCGAGCAGACCCATGTCGTAGGGACCGAGTCGGGCATGAAACGGCATGTACTGCGTCCGGGCGACGATCGGAATCGAATCCAACTGGAGCACCCGCAACCGACCCATCACTCGACGGAGGTGCCGCCGGTCGACCCGACCCTTTGGCCGGCTGTCGGCGAAGCCTTGGGCGCCCAGCGCTACCCGCCGCGCAACGTCGAGACTCATATTCCACTGGCCGTTACGCACCACACGGCGACAGTAGCCGCGGTCCACTACCCCAGCACCACCGATAGTCTTGGTTGGTGACCAAGAACTCAAAATTCTCCCTCCTTGCGCTCTTCCTGGCCCTCGCATTGATCGCAGCAGCATGCGGATCGGAGAGCGAAACCGCCACCGCTCAGACAGCGCCAACAGACACGGCGGCAGCCGAGGTCGAGCAAGCCCCCGAAGAGCCGGTCGAGGAAGTCGAAGAGCCCCCGAGCGAACCAACCGTGGTGGTCGATGTGGTCGCCGCTAGCGAAGATGCCATCAACGGCGGTAAGCCAACCTCGATTTCACCCGGTGGCATACCCCCGACCCTCGAGACGACCGACCTCATCCAAGGCGACGGCAACACGGCAGCATCCGGAGACGTGCTCATCATGCACTACGTCGGCGTGCTCGAAGACGGCACCCAATTCGATGCAAGCTGGGATCGCGACGACACGTTCAGCTTCACCCTCGGCGAGGGGCGGGTCATCCAGGGATGGGACCAAGGAATCGTTGGCATGCAAGAGGGCGGACGTCGCGTCCTCTCTATTCCACCCGAACAGGCCTACGGTGCACAATCGCCGAGCCCGGACATTCCGGACAATAGTCCGTTGTACTTTGTGGTCGATCTCGTCAGCGTCATCTCGCCACCCACCGTTGAGAATGCTCCGGCCCCGGTAACCGAACTTGAGGTAACCGTGCTCGAAGAGGGCGATGGAGAGGTCATCGAAGTAGGCGACTTCATCGACCTCCACTTTGTTGCAATCGTCCAAGAGACGGGCGAAGTGATCGGATCAAGTTTCCAACAAGGGCAATCGGCAAGGTTCGAAATCGGCGCCGATCCGACCCAATTTCTTGCTGGCTTCGACGAAGCGATCCCGGGGAACACCGTTGGCTCGTGGCTGCGCATCGTCGTACCACCAGAACTCGGTATCGTCCCAGATCCAAACAGCGCTCTGCCCGAAGACCCAACGATCGTCGCTGAGGTCTTCATCGCCGCCATCTTGCCCTAGCCAAGAAGACCCACGCGCGCTAGTCGTCGCCTATACCGAAACGAAGCTTGAGCGAGTCGAGGAAGCGCTCGAAGACGCCTTCGTCTTCGGGGTCTCCAACTTCCCCGCTGGCTCCGGTGCGTTCGGCCCGAAAGTTCGCAACCTCGGCGCTGCGGTCTTCACTCGATACCGATTGGCCGTTCTCGATGTCGAAGGCCATGACCCGCTCGTAGTGCCATGCCGGAAGAAATCCGGCATGGACGTAGAGGTCGAGTATGGGCTCGGCTCCAACGATGAGGTCGCCGGTCCAATCGATCGCCAGGTCGAGCTGGAGGTAGGTCCACGTTTGGCCATACTCATCTGTCGTTGCTTCGACGCCGTTGATTGCGGGCGGAGCCTCGACCGAACCCACTTGCAGCTCGGACAGGATCAGCGCGCCGTCCTCGATGCGGAAGCGAGCAAGCTCGCCTCGGGTGTTGGCTGTGTGCATCATGACCGGTGCGACACCGTGACTTCGGGCGTCGAACAATGCGCCAGGCATCGGCTCGACAATCGCGAACTCTTCGTCATTGATGACCACGAGGTCCGACATCTGTCCGCTCATGTAACAACTCTCCCTGGTGCGGCCGCTTTTGCGATGCTACTCACGTTTCAAACATTGCTGGCGCGTTCGGCCTGTATGCGCACTTGATCTCGCGCCCCGTCGAGATCATCGATGGCTCGCACGATGGCGCCATCGGGTTGGCAGAACACGAACTGCACGTCGACGACAGGTTGCCCCGTTGCGTTCTCGACAGCCTCGGCATAGGCGGCTCCTTGGAGACGGTATTGGTCGAGCTTGGCGTCGACACCACGAGCCCCCTGAACTCGATCGGTCTTGTAGTCGACCACCACCAATCCCGCTGAGGTCTCGACCAAGAGATCGACGTAACCCTCGACGGTCATCGAACCAACAGGAGTCGCGACGTAGAGCTCCTTCCAGTGTTGGTTCGTCGCACAGGACTGCACGATGGGTGCCGAGAGTGCTGCGCGAACTGACGCAGCGATCGTGTCGGCGTGTTCGGGCACCGACTCCGCCCACGCCTGAGATTCGCTGAGTGTTGTTACCTCTTCATCGCTTGGGTCGGTGAGGTTGAGGAATTGGAGAACTCCGTGAACGGCGCTTCCAATCGCCGTTCCGGCGCGACCTCGCCGGAACTCGAGTGGCGGTAAGCCGCCAGGCTCAGGACCGTCAACAAGCGGATCGCGGTCCTCAGCGGAAAGGTCTGGCGGCGCTGGGTCAGACGCATCGGCCGGATCCCCAACATCTAGGGATACGCCAGCCAAGCGCGCCAACGCCGTGGCCGAAATGGCCGAGCGGCGACCACCCTTCGCCAGACGGGTTGCGTGCGCTGCCATCCATGCATCGGGTGTCTGCAACCGGAAATCTGCCTCCGGGGTCGACTCGGAACTCTGAGGGGCCTCTTGGGCATCGACGCAATGCGCTGACTCAGTGGCCAACGATTCGGTATCGGCAATGCTCTCCAAGGTCCGCACCAACGACGAGTCGTCGCCCTGTCCCCATTCCCACACCTTCAGGCCCAAGCTCGGCGTTGGCTTCCCGGTAGTCGTCAATGCGTGATGTTGACTCACCGCCAGATGGTCACGTGCCCGGGTAAGAGCCACATACAACAACCGGTCACGTTCCGGGCCATCCATCTCGTCGTCGAGTTCTTTGCGAAGGTCGAAGAACTTGGTCCGAGCATTCTTGGAGATGCTGACCTCGGGCAGTTCACCTCGTTCACCCCATTTCACCTCTCCCACCGTTCGCCCACCACCAACGCGAGTGGTCATGCCCGAGACGATGGTGATGGGGAACTCCAAACCCTTCGACCCGTGGATGGTCATGATCTGGACAGCCTCATCATCGGGTTCGGGGAGCATGGGCTCGTGCGCCCGCGATCCATCGGCGCCCTGGAGGTCGGTCCACGCCAGATAGTCGCGAAGGTCGCCGCCGCCGGCCTCGGCAAAGGCCCGTGCCTGGTCGATGACATAACGGATTCGACGCCAGGTATCTCGCGCTCGCCGGTTCGCTGCGGGGAGAGCCATAGCAAATCGATCGTCGACAACACGCTGCAGCAGCGCGCTCGGTTCATCCCACCACCGCCCTGCTGCGAGCTCACGTAGGTGGGCAATTCCCGCCGCCACAACCGTGTCTGCCAGTTCATCGGGCACATAGCCGTGAAGGTCGAGTGAACCGCCGCGCTGTACAAACTCATAAAGGTCGTCGTAGCCACATCCATAGAGGGGGGATCGCAGCGCTGCAGCTAGCGAGATGTGATCGGACGCGTCGTCGATGGCCCGCAATACGGAGAGCAGGTCCCGAATTTCCTGCGTCTCATAAACCAGGGTTCCGGTGTCGGCCCGGAAGGGGATTCCCCGGGCATCGAGGGCCCGGGTGAGCTGGGGCATCGATGTTCTCGTGGGCAACAAGATCGTGATGTCGGAGAGCTTTGGAGCTCGCCAACCGTCGGAGTCGTCGTGGACGAGCCACCGCTGAGGGTCCTGGCGAGTCTCCTCGATGATCGCTGCCACATCACGTGCCTCAGCCTCACGGATCTCGGCCGCAGATCCTTGGGCGCCAGCGCCAAACACCAGCGGGCGGTGATCGGCCGATGAGGGCTGACGGAATGGCACAAGCGCGCGGTAGTCGGCTTGGCCTTGGATATCTCCCGGCATGAGCGTGGCGAAAAACGCGTTGACCATATCGATGACCGGAGAGACGGTCCGGAAGTTCTGCTGCAATGCAACGCCGCCGTCGCCGAACGCGACCGCTGCCTGTAAGAAGAGTTCGATGTCGGCGCGACGGAACCGGTAGATCGACTGCTTGGGGTCGCCGACGAAGAACAGTCGGCCGGGCTCGGTCGCGATCTCCGACCACGCCTCGTCGATCTCCCCCTCGACGCTCGCTGCGAGCAGCGTCGCCATGCTGATCTGGATGGGATCGGTGTCCTGAAACTCATCGAGCATCAGCACCCGGTACCGCTCCGACAAGGATGCACGAGCGGTGGGAGACTCCCGCAGCAATTGATGCGCAAGAACCAAGAGATCGTGGAACTCGAGCACACCCTCGGAGCGACGCTGTTCGGCAGACTCTCGGGTGAACACGGCAATGCGCTCGGCCAAACGTTGCAGCGTGTCGTGGGTGACGGCTTCGAGGACACCTGCGCAGTCATCTTTGAGCGACCTACACAGCGCGCGAGATGCGTCGACATCATCCCAATTTGCACCTCGCCCATTGTTGAAGCGGAGCTCCTGGAGCAGTCGCACAAGACGTAGCTTTTCGTGGTCGTCATCGGCTCGATCAAAGCGGGCGAACGTTGTTTCGCCACTCTTGATATGGCCGAGAAGCTTGTCGGAAGGGTCCGAACACGATTGCGCTTCCGCGCGGATCTGGTGAATCTTTTCGCGAATGGCCGACGTATCGATGGGAGTTGGCGGTGCAGTCGAGAGCTCAACTCCAAGCAGGAAATCCCAGTTGTCCTCGAAGGCCTGAGCGATATTGCGCATCGCCGAACTGTTGAGCCCAACGCCCAAGATCGCGGCCCGCACGACGAACTCTTCAACATCGGGGTCGTCGTACAGGGCATCGAGAAACAGTGACCACCGTTGGTCGAAGGCCAACTGTGAGCGAACTTCATCGACCACCTCTACCCGCGGTGGGATACCCACCTCGACGGGAAACTCCGACAGAAGGCGCTGGGCAAATGCGTGCAGCGTCGAGATCGCTGCGACGTCGGCCTCGGCGAGTGCCTGTTCACATCGGTCCGCGCTGTCGTTGTCCCCCTCTTCGCGAGCTTGATGCAAACGGTTCTCAAAGGCGGCACGGATACGTTCTCGGAGTTCCGCTGCAGCGGCCTCGGTGAAGGTGATGGCTGCAATTTGTGCGAGTGGACGGTGATGCTCTCCCGGTGTCAGCACCAGTTCGACGATTCGCCCGACGAGGGCTGTCGTCTTTCCGGTACCTGCGCCAGCCTCCACAAAGAGGGTTCGCCCAACATCGCTTTCCACCGTGTCTCGGGCCGCTTGGTCGACAATCTCGATGCTGGTCATGAGTCCACCTCCGAGCTCGCTTCGGCGTCGAAATCTCGTAGCGCCAAGTACTTGACCATCTGTCCAGATTCCACCGCAGCTTCGAGCTCCACATCACGGTCGATGGGGCACAAGCGAGTAAACGGGCAGTACCGACAGTTGTGGAAGTCACCGTAAAAGAGGTTGTAGTCGCCTGGGTTTGGTTGGAAGTCTCCGTCCTCGATTCCGGACACGATGGTGTCGATCGCATCGAGAAAGCGAGTTCGGTGTTGCTCGCTCCACGCGTACCCGGAGCGGCTGAACTTTCCCCGCGACGAGCTGTACCAGTAGTGCGCTTGGGCCTTCGATACCCCGTAGTGCTGCATCGCTGCTTCCGCGTAGACCCCAAGCTGCAAGCTTCGGCCGCCACGTACTGGGTCCTTGTCGAACTCGCTTTGCGATGTGCCACGTCCGGTCTTGTAGTCGAGGACAACCGGGCTGTCATCGACGTCGCGCCAGTCGATGCGATCGACCAGACCTCGAAGGAAAATGGTTCGATCTCCCAATCGCACGTGTGCGGCGTCGGCGACCTGCCTCCCGGAGCGATGGCCTCGGCCCGCTAGACCAAATGGCAGCTCCACATCATGCGGTCGAGTGCGTAAATCTGCTCGCATCTTGTCATCGGCGAGCAAGAACTCATCGAGGTCCGCCGACGTAGCTTCCTTTTCGATTTCCCAGAGCAAGGGCCTACCGGTGCGCCCAAGACCTTCGTACTCGGCGAAACGCTCCTGTGCAATCGCATGGAGACGTAGCCGGTCAGACTCGGTCCATTGATACTCCGGGTCATCAACCGCATGCTCCGCGCCCGGTAGCGACTCGGCAATGAAGTCTTCAAGGATGGCGTGGATCAGACTTCCACGATCGAGCGCGCTGATCTCGACGATCTCTTCGGGGCGTTCGATTTCTCCCAGACCGAGCATCTGTTCGAGGAAGAAACGTCGCGGACACTCCGCCCAACTCTGCAACCGGGTTGGGCTGATCGCCGCGTCCCCCGCCAACGGCGACGTGATCTCGACATCTCGCAGGTTGCCGGTGAAACGGTTAAACCCGACGAGGCGTTGCGCATTCATTTCGAGCCCTCGGCGTAGGGGCTTGGCGACGACTGCATCGTCGACCTCGAGCCCGAGGGCATGACGCGCATGCACGTAGTGGAGCTGTAGATCGGCTGGGGATACCGCATTCCCCGTCTGCACCGCGTCATTGAGCGAACGACTAAACGAGTCGTGCATGGAAGACGAGAACCATGCCTGTTCCTTCCAATTCTGTGAAGTGATCGTCGGATCTGAGGAACGCTCCCGAACCGCCTCGACCCACCACCGCGACACCGTTCGGGAACGACCGGTTCGATGATCACCCAGCGGACTGGTGATCGTTGTTCGAGCTCCTCCGGCAATGGCATGGAGGTAGCGTTCGCGCAGTGCACGGTTTCGATCAGCGCGCTGGGCCAACGCACCATCGAGAAGCTGTCGTTCGGAATCAGGGAGCAGCGTGTCCTCGCGAATTGGCCGCGGACACAACCCTTCGGCAAGGCCAACGACGAAGACTTCGTCGAGGTCGACGCCGACTGCAGAAGCGAGCGGAGCCACGAACACACCGGTGCCAAAGGCCCCACGACGACCGGCGGGAGCGTCGAGCTCTAGTTGAATGGCGCGCCGAAAGGCTGCCGCGGTCAGGAGCGGTTCGATGTCGTCGAGGACGCTGAGACGCACGAGCAGGCGTTCGATTCTTTCACCCGCGTCGATCTCCGCCTCGGGCCACTTTCCGCGCCGATTAGCGACGGGAAGCAACGCGGCCAAGGTCTCGATTGCCCAGCGGCTGCGATCGGCCCAGGTCTGGCCGATTGCCTCCGGTGAAGTCACCTGTCCAATCCACGCCACGAAGGCCGAGAGTTCGGTGGTCGCCACTCGCTCACGCTCCAACCCGGAGAGGTAACCCGATGACATGCCTTCTTCGGATCGCCGCGCGCTGCGCTCATCGAGCGAGCGCACATGGTTAGCGAGGCGGTCGCGCCAATCATCGAGGCCACCTACCACGCCCGCATTTCGTGAAATATCTTCCCAAGGTCCGGATCGGACGGGACGACCATCGGCCCCTCGTACAGGCGCCGCAGACACCAACGCCATCATTGCATTCCGGTCGTAACGACGAGCCTCCGGCAGGACCGCCGAGCCGTCGGCCAGATCCAACAAGGTGTGCAGCAATCTCCCCGCCATTGAGTCAGCCAAGGTTCGATGGTTCGGCCCTGCCGATGGGATGGACGCCCGATCGAGGTGTTCTCGTACGGTCCGCAGATAGGGGTCGTGGACCGGAACGAAGATCGCCATCCGATCAAAGGGCGTTCCCCGATCCGCTGCCTCCAGGATCTTGCGTACGACGACTTGCGCCTCTTGATCCGAGTCTGAGACCGGAATCATTTCGGTGGGTTGCGGAAGTGAGACCTCCGTGGGCACGACCGGTTGCGAAGTGAAGCGACCGACTTGTGTAGCTACTTCGGCGTCGACGGTCGGATCGCCCGTGAGCGACGCCACAACCGACACCTCCGCTGTTCGAGCTACCGAAGCGAGGAAATCGATCGTCGCCTCTCCTTGCGAAAAAGGGCCGACGAAGATCAAGCATTCGTCGGCGAGTTTGGTAGATGCCACCTCTCGAGCGCGTGTAAGGACAGCGAACTCGTCATGGAAGTGGATCGGGGTCCCCGTTCGGACATGTGTCTCCACGGCGTCGACAAAGGCCAAGAGGTCGACAGTGCGTTTGGACGATGACGTCGAAAGCATGGTTCGCAGATTTGGAGGAAGCTCGGTGATCTCGGCGTATGCCCGGATGAGGGCTGTCTCGGTCGCTACATGCTCGGCCACGGCACCGAAGCGGCCGGGCTGGGTTGCGAGCACGTGGCGCACCGCTGCGGCCAGTATCGGTGTGGTGAGGGGCCGCATGCCTTCGCTAGCAAGCGCTGGCGCAGCTAACTCTGATGCCAGCTGGAAGGGTGTGGCGAAGGAAACGTTCGCTATGCCCTTCGCCGAAGACTCACCATCGCCGTCGGCAGCGATCGCCCCCGAGCCGAGCAAGCGCCGCAAGCTGAGGCCAGCGACATTGGAGGTGACAATGACACGAACGGATCGCAGCCGGTCAGTCGCCTGAAAGGCAGAGATTGCATGACGAACCGCCACGGTCGTGTCTCTTCCTGCGGCGATGAGTTGTGGGTCCATTGCTAGCAATCGTAGAAGTGCCCTGTGTCATTCGACCTCACGCACGGGCAAACTCTGTGTGTGGCACAAAATGTTCTCGGCGGCGAATTGGAATCCTGCGGCACGGACCCAATGACGGGGTTTACCCGTAGTGGCTGTTGTGAGATGCACCCCGATGATCACGGCGTGCACGTCGTGTGTGCTGTGGTGACCAACTCGTTCCTCGAGTACTCTAAGAATCGGGGGAATGACCTCAGCACCCCCCGCCCCGAATACGGATTCGCGGGCCTTGTTGCCGGTGATCGGTGGTGCCTTTGCGCCAGTCGCTGGGTGGAGGCTTTTGAGGCCGGCGTAGCCCCGAAAGTTGTTCTGGAAGCTACCCATGCCCAGGCCACCGAATGGATCGATCTCGCCGATCTTCGCGCGAACGCCATGTAGCCCTCCTCGCTCAGCGAGAAGGGTGAAAAGCACTAGAAAATCAGCTTCACTACGGCCGCGCGCATGCCGACTTAAAAGGTGGAATGCAAAAGGAATGGACCGGCCGGCCGGTATTAGCCCGCGCACTGCGAATCGTTCTCTTTGTCGCGCCCGCGCTTTTCGCGTGGTTGGCAATCCGCATAGTGTCGCCTGCGTTCTATACCTTCGAGGGCTGGCCTCGGATACCGATATGGATTCTCCAGGCGCTCGTCGTGTCGGTGATCGCGTCCAAGGCGTTTTCACTCGTCGCTCAACGCTTGGCTCCACTGACCTCGCTGCTGAGCTTGTCACTCGTCTTCCCAGACGAGGCACCGTCTCGCTTCGGCGTCGCCCTCCGTTCCGGCTCTGCGAAGAAGCTCAACGAGAGCATTGCGACACTGCCTGAAAATGAAAGCGAAGCGGCTCGTCGGGCCATCGAACTCGTGTTCGCGTTCAACCAACACGACAGGCTCACTCGTGGCCACAGCGAACGTGTGCGTGCCTATGGCGAAGTCATCGGCACGGAAATGGGCCTATCTGAAGAAGAACTCAACATGTTGAGCTGGGGCATGATCCTCCATGACGTCGGCAAGCTGGCCGTACCGAGCGAGATCCTGCAAAAAGAAGGCAAACCGTCAAAGGAAGAATGGGCAGTGCTCAAGGGCCACCCGGACGCATCCATCCGCATTCTCGATCCGCTCAGGGAATTCTTGGGTCCGTGGGTCGGTGCAGCCGCCGAGCATCATGAACGTTGGGACGGAACCGGATACCCGAACGGTCTTTCCGGCGCAGACATCAGCCTTGCTGGACGAATTTGTTCGGTAGCTGATGCGTTCGACGTGATCACCTCGAAGCGCTCGTACAAGAGCCCTAAGAGCGCAGATTTTGGCCGTCAGGAACTCGTCAACAACGCCGGGACTCAGTTTGATCCTGTGGTCGTTCGCGCCTTCCTTCAAGCTGGTGTTCGCTCACCTACGCAGTCTGGAGTCCTCGGGTGGCTGCTGGAGTTCCCGCAGGTAATCCGTTTGGCATCGTCGGCGATCGCCCCCACAGCAGGCGCGGCAGCGGTGGCAACGATGGCGGCCGTAACGCTGTCAACGGTTCCACCAGCAACTTCGCCACCGGCCATTGCCTTTCAGGACCCCGTCATTGTCGAGGCCCCCACGACCACCGTTTTAGACACCGTCCCGACGACCATCCCACTTGCCGTTATCGAGGAGAGCTCCACGACGACCGACACGGTCCCTCCTCCAACGTCGACCACTAATCCAGCCACAACCTCCAGCACGATCGCCGCGAGCACGACGAGCGCCCTCCCGACAACCACTACGTCAGCCTCGACCACTACGACCCTTGCGGTCGCGCCGACGGTCCAAACAACGACCACCACAACCACGCCGCCCACCACTACAACCACGACGACCACCACGGCGGCGCCAACCACCACAACCACGACACCCACCACCACAACCACGACGACCACCACGGCGGCGCCAACCACCACAACCACGACACCCACCACCACTACGTCCACGACCACCGCTCCCACCACAACAACGACGTCTACGACAACAACCACGCCGCCGCCTCCACCGGTCACAGGAACGGGGTTTCAGCTATCTACAGTCGCCCAGGTACCCGTGTTGCCGGTCCCGACACGCTCCAACACCGCCATCGTTGTTCCTGAGCAGGAAGGCTTCATCCTGCCCACGGACATCACACTGGTCAACTACCCCACGCTCCGAGACCCCGGGTTCGGGGAGCCGACCAACGCAAATGAAGGCCTCGACGCCGGTGATGTCGTGTGCGTATGGCTGGTGCAGATCCGACCCAGCACCTTGGACGTCATGGTGGTCGAAATGACGTTTGATCAGGAAATTCTCGGAATCAACCACGAACCCCAGTTCATGACCTTCTTCGAAAACCCAGCAATCGTTTACAACGATGTAGCCGATATTGGGCCTACCGACCACATCGAAAACGACTCGACGACCGTGTACGTCGAGTTCGGGAGTGGCAAATCGCTGGGCTCGGATGGATTTCGAGTAGTCACATCCTGCTAGGACCTGCGCGAACACGCTTCGGATCTGCAGCGTCGGACATTCCAGTGTTAGGGCTTGCCCA
>CAYTUB010000089.1:0-12086 GCA_964441145.1 uncultured Acidimicrobiales bacterium | reverse complement strand
CCCGACATCTTGCTTGCAAAGCAAGCGCTCTACCAACTGAGCTAAGGCCCCGGAACACATGAGTGTAGCGCGAAATTGGCTACCCCAACTCCTCGCCATGAGCAGACATGAATTTGAGCGGAACTACTGCCTTTTTCCTTTCATGGATGTGACTTATGTCGACATAGATGTGAACAGGTCCGAACGACTTTTGCCGGTGGAGACTCACCCCAAAATTCAGGCTGTTCACTGATCTGGTACACGAGGAGACATGGTGACTGACACTCTCACACGGCACGATGAATCGGGCGGCGGTAGTGCGGACAATTCCACAGACGAAACGAAGCAAGTTGCAGTAGAAAAGCACCCACGAGCAATTCGCTGGATGCACTGGCTGAACTTTCCCTTTCTCTCGATCATGATCTGGAGCGGTCTACGAATTGCGTGGGCTTCAGACTTCCGTCAGCCACGGTTCGACGAAGACCGCTTTTTGCCAGAATCCGTGTGGCAGCTGCTCGATTTGGATCGGGCGCTCGCTCGTGGACTCGCCTTTCACCTGAGCTTTGGCTGGTTCTTTGTCATCAACGGCGTGCTCTACGCCTTGTACCTGGCCTTTAGCGGCGAGTGGCGCGAGATCGTCCCGAAGCTCAAGTCCGTGATGGACATCCCCGCGACCCTGCTTCACGAGCTCGGCCTCAAGAAGGAGGCCCCTGCGGCCGGGCAATACAACGTGATGCAGCAGTTGGCCTATTCAACTGTCTTGGCGATGGGAGCCATCGTCGTCATCACCGGCTTCGCGCTCTTCAAGCCTGCTCAACTCTCATTCATCATCAACTTCTTCGGCGGATACGAAACAACTCGCACCGTGCACTTCTGGGTGACGATTGCCTTCCTCGGCTTCTTCCTCATCCACATTGCTCAGGTTGCTCGTGCAGGATTCACGACCTTCTGGGCCATGGTCACTGGCTACGAAATCAAAGACGTCCCCGTGGAGGCCGACAATGACTAGGGAACGAAAGACGATCAGCGTCGAGGAGTTCGAGAAGAAGGGACGTCGTTCCTTCCTGACCGGCCTCGGAGCCGCCACCCTCGGAATTGCTGGCATCACCCGTATCAACTCCGATGTCGACCGCCGCATCCCCTCCGCACTGCGAACAGTGATGGATTGGAACGGCTCGCTCTGGCAGAGCTTGTACCGCGAGGACGCGCTCGAGCCGACCTTTGATCACAGCGAAGCTGAGGATCTCATCTTCAATGGCCGCTGGGGTGTCCGAGACGATGACGGCAACCCACTCCCCCTCGATCTGGAGAACTACCGCGTCGAGGTTGTGGGCCCAAATGAGGAAGCAATCGCTTCGGTCACTATCGACGAGATCCAGGAACTGCCGTACGAGGAAATGACTGTCGTACACAAGTGCGTTGAGGGTTGGAGCCAGATAGCCACATGGGGTGGCACGCGTTTCTCAAACTTTGCAGCGCTGTTCCCCGAGGAGATGACCCAACTTCCCATCGTGGGCATGGAAACACCAGATGGCGTGTACCAAGTGAGCCTCGATATGGACTCGATGATGCACCCGCAAACGATGTTGGCATGGGATCTCAATCGTGAGCCCCTGACCAGCGATCACGGTGCGCCTTTGCGTCTCGCGACACCTCTCAAGTACGGGATCAAGCAGATCAAGCGCGTTGGACGTATCCAATTCGCCGCTGAACGCACGCTTGATTACTGGGAAGAGCGCGGCTACGACTGGTATGCCGGTCTGTAACCGAGCCGTGTTCGGCCAGGCGAAAGTCTCTAGACTTCGTACATGATCTTTGGCGTCTCGATCTTTCGGATTCTGGTAGCCATTGCAATTGGTTACGCGATTATTCGCTTAGGTCTAGCCATGCTCCGAGGCATGGCTGCGCCTATTCCAGAACCTCCACCTGCGGGTGAGTTGCGCAAGGTCAAGATCAATTTCCGCTGTTCGTTGTGCGGTTCTGAGGTCCGTATGACGGTTGCGACGGATGAAGACCCCGATCCTCCGCGCCACTGCATGCAGGAAATGGACATCGTCGCCCCAACGATCGAATAACAGGGCCATTGCCATATTCGCGGCATCCGCCTAATGGGGGTCGCGAACAACGCCAACCCGGGCCGCGAAATCCCGTTTCTTTCCACACACTTGCCTACAACCTGTGGGTAATCATCACAGCACGTGCCGCATTGTGGAACAACGTGAACCACATGAACAACATCTCCAACATTGCAATCGTGAGTTACTAGAAAAACCCCCGGTTTTCAACGGCGTAGTGGCCATCACGGTCGAACTGGACCCAAATCGAAGGTTCACCTCAGCCTGTGCATAACATCTGCACCGCTGTGGATGCGCTCAAAATCGACCGCTAGAGCAGGGTTTTATCCACAGCTTGTGTGGAAAGGTGGGGATAAATTACATGCTTGTAATTTGGTGTCGGTGATGCATCTTCGTATCGAACGCGCAGTCAGCGCGCATCGACGTCGCTCGCAGGTCGGGAAACTGTTTAGCGAAGACGAGTTGCGGTGACGATCCCGCCGAGAATGAACGCCAATCCAAGCAAGGTGAACCCGTTGTGGGTGTCAGCAAAGACTTGGGTGTAGTTGAAGAAGATGATCAACATTCCAATGGCAAGAAGGCCAAAGAGAACCCAGGTCACCCATGGCGGGCTTGGTTCCGTGCTGATTTCCTGGACGGTCTCAACCGACCGGATGTTGTGGGGTTGGGTGCCCTTGGGCGTAACCCGCCCGCCTTGTACGCGGCGCTTCTTCGGACTCGACATAACCTAAGTCTACCGCTCAGACCCGCGACATACCGTCACGGACTAGCTAGCGTGATTCATCCATGGCAACCATCTTGGTGATCGACAACTACGACTCGTTCGTCTACAACCTCGTCCAATACCTGGGACAGCTGGGCGCTAACCCAGTGGTGCGACGCAATGACGACATCGACATTGCGGGTGTCGATGCAATGAATCCCGACGGGGTCCTCATTAGCCCCGGGCCGGGAACCCCGGCCGATGCGGGCATTTCGAATGCGCTGATTTCCGACTCGATCGGAAAGCGCCCCCTTCTCGGCGTGTGCTTGGGCCACCAGTGCATTGGTGAAGTATTCGGTGGCAGCGTGGTTCGCGCCCCCGAGGTGATGCACGGCAAGACTTCGATGATTAGCCATACCAACAGCGGTGTGTTCGCCGGGCTGCCCGACCCATTAGAGGCAACCCGCTACCACTCGTTGATCGTCGAGCGGTCAACGGTGCCCGACGAACTCGAGATCACCGCAGAGTCATCTGACGGGCTGGTCATGGGACTCCGTCACCGAGAACACGACATCGAGGGCGTGCAGTTCCACCCCGAGTCAATTCTCACAGCCGCTGGACACGACCTGATCTCAAACTTCTTGAGCCGCGCCAGCCAGGGCGACTAACGGTCGACGACTAGCCGTCGCCGGCATCGGCCTCATCGCCAGGATCCGGCGCTGGAGGTTCCGTGGTATCGGTAGGAGGTTCCGTCGTGGTTGTCGTGTCGTCGTCACCGCCGCCGTCGTCACCACCGCCATCGCCGTCACCGCCGCCGTTGCCGCCATTGCCACCGTCGTCGTCGCCGGGTGCGGGGCCGCCGTCGCCTTCCTCGGGCGCGATACCGATCACGATGGTGACGGCATCACCTTCGCTCAGCTCGATGTTCGCCGGAGGTGTCTGGGCCACAACGGTGTTGATGTCGTCGGGGTCTTCCACCTCGATGCGATCTTCGATGACCTCAAACCCACTCGCGATCAGCGTCTGACGAGCGGAATCGACAAGGAGACCTTCGACCGAAGGTACGGGAATCTGTTCCACTCCAGTCGAGACAAAGATCGTCACGATCTCGCGGGCTCGCAGAAGGGATCCAGCCTCGGGTTCGGTGCGCAGCACCAAGCCTTCGGCTACCTGAGGGTCGGATTCATCGACTCGGGTGGTACGGAAATCGAGCTCAAAGAGCAAGCCTAAGGCTTCGCTAAATTCCACCCCAGAGAGGTCCGGAATCTGGCGCTCCGATGGCCCAAGCGACACTTCGATCATGACGACAGATCCGCGTTCAGCAAGCTCCCCCATGAGCGGGTTTTGGCTCAGTACTTCGCCCGCGCCGAAGATCTCATTGTCGACCTCCTGGATATCGGGCGTGAATCCGAGCACGTTAAGCCGACGAATGGCGTCCTCTTGGCTCAGCGAAACGAGGTTTGGCACCTCGACCTGGCCATCGGCCTGGCTGACGGTGATCTCGATCTGGGTTCCTTCGGCCACGATTGCTCCGGCGACGGGGTTCTGGCGGAACACCCGACCGTCGGCGACATCGCTGTTGGGCTCGGAGGTTACGACCGGTTCAAGGCCTTCCGAGGCGATAAGCGCAATTGCCTGATCACGTTCGAGATTGAAGTAATCGGGCAACGTGACCGTTGCGTCTTCCTCGATGAGCGCTGGGTCGTCTTCGGTCCCATCGATTGGGTCGGGGCGCAATACGTCGATCAACGCTCGGAACAAGAATCCAAGAAGGATCAGCAGGATGATCAACGCGATGAAGAACAACACGTTGCGCTTCCACGTGTCGTCGGAGCGACGACCTGGCTGAGGTTGCTCGGGAGCTGGCCGGTCTTGGACCGCAGTCGCCGTCACCGCGACCGGTTCTTGTGCGTGTGCCGCGACAGCAGCTTGCCTTGGCGCTGGGTGAACGGCTGGTGGTTGAGCTACAGCCGGGCTCTGCTGCTGGGTGGGGATGACCTGCGTAGCCTCTTCGACTGGTTCGGGAGCCGTCGAACGGCCAGTCACCGGGCGCACCACGGGCGGTGCCACCACGGGAGCTGCGGCCTTCTTTGCGCTTCCCAAGCTGTGCGCTCCCCCGAGGTAGCGCTTCAGGTCGGCGGCGAAGTCCCGGACGGTCGGGTATCGCTTGCCGGGATCCTTTGCCAATGCCTTGAGCGTGATTGCTTGCAGTGACTCGGCGATGTCGCGGCCGCTCTCACGAGGCGGAACCGGCTTCTGCTGGACGTGCTTGCGGGCGATCTCGGCTGGCGAGTCACCAACGAAAGGAGGCGAACCACTCAACATTTCGTAAAGCACCACGGCGAGCGAGTACACGTCGCTTCGCGGGCCGACCTTGTGGCCCTGCGCTTGCTCGGGCGACAGGTAGGTGGCGGTACCCATGACCGTGCCGTCCTCGGATGTGAGGTCGGTTTCGCCGTTGCCAATGAGGGCCTTGGCGATGCCGAAGTCGGCCAACTTCACTTGGCCCTCTTCGGTGATCAAAACGTTGCCAGGCTTGACGTCCATGTGGACCATGCCCTGGCGATGAGCAGCATCGAGGGCCGCAGCTACGTCGACGGCGATGTCGGCGGCTCGGTCGGCTGGCATTGGGCCATCGGCACGCAAGATATCGGCGAGGCTTCTACCCTCGACGTACTCCATCACGATGAATGGAGCCCCTTCGTGTTCGCCCTGATCGAACACGCCAACGATGTTTTGATGGTTCAGACTCGCGACGACCTGGGCCTCTCGCCGTAGGCGTCGAACAAATTCTTCATCTTCCGACAGCGTGGCGCTCAAGACCTTGACTGCAACCGGTCGGTTGAGCAGTTGGTCTCGAGCAAGAAACACATCGGCTGTACCACCGGTGGCGAGCCGTCGGTGCAGCTCGTAGCGGCCGGAAAGAACCTCGTAGGTGTCGTCAGACATAACCGGTAAATAGTAGCTAAACCTGCTAAAAAACGCAGATCGAGCTCGCGGGTACTATTCGACCCCGTTCGCCCATGCCGATATCAACGCCTGAGCGACCGGCCCTGCTACTCGCCCGCCGGTTTGTTCACCGATGTCGGCGTCGGCCTCGATGAGTACCGCGATTGCGATTTCTGGGCTGTCCAGAGTGTCGCCAGCAAAGGCGATTGCCCATGCATGAGTGGCCTCAAGTGACTCTGCGATCTGAGCCGTTCCGGTCTTTGCCCCGACCACTACCCCGTCGACGGCCATCGACGTTCCCGTGCCCGAAACAACAACCTCGAGCATGGCCTCTCGGAGCGCGGCAGCGGTTTCGGCCTCGATCGCGTTTCGCCAGGGTTCGTTGTCCGCTTCGGTGATCACTGTGCCAACGCTGTCGACCACTGTGGATACGACGTGTGGTGTCGCTACGTCGCCATCGTTGGCGATCGCCGCTGCGACGAGGGCCATCTGCAACGGTGTGGCGCGAACGTCGAACTGACCACTTGACGATTGCGCTAACGCTGGGATGTTGTCGGTGAGAGGCACGGGCTCTGGTTGTTCCTCGAACTGCGCTGCCAACTCTGGAGCGAGTTCTACGTCGGTGCCGAGCGCGGCGCCGAATCCATCGGGCATAACCGACTGTGTAGGGCGAGGAAGGTCGAGCGGAAGTTCTTGGTTGAACCCGAAATCTTCGGCGGTCTCGATCAACCGGGGTCCGCCGATCAGTTCAACCGCGAGCTGAGCGAACCCCGAGTTACACGACACGCGAATCAGATCGCGCAACGGCCCACCGCACGTGGACCCACCAAAATTGCCGAACGGTCGCTCGGTGAGCGGTGGCGTGTAGCCGTCGCTGGCCGGGAACACCGGAGCATCAAGGGTCACTATCTCGTTCTCGATAGCCGACGCCGCGGTCACCATCTTGAACGTCGAGCCCGGGAAGTACACCTCACGGTAGGTGCGTGGTAGCAGCGGGTTCCCCGGGTCGGCGAGCAGCGTGCGGCGTGCTTCTTGGGCCGACGCATTGTCGATGTCGGCCAGAGTGTTGGGGTCGTAAGTCGGGTACGACCACAAGGCCAGGATCTCGCCGGTCTGCGGATCGAGTGCCACGACCGAGCCGTTGCGCTCCCCCAGTGCGTCACGGGCGACCTCTTGGAGCTCCACCGACAGGGTCGTGTTCACGTCGGCGGTGGTCGACTCGCCCCCGAGCAGTTCACGCAACCCATCGGAGAGCGCGTTGCGGTCGCCGCGAAGTTCGTCATCAAAGCTCGACTCGAGACCATCGGATCCAGCGTCGAAGCTCACAAACCCGGTGACCTCGGCAAACAACTCGCCGAGGGGATATTCGCGTTCTCGTTCGAGCACGCCTTCTTCAAGCTCGACGGATCGAGCAAGCACGGTGCCATCAGCCGCGCGGATCTCGCCGCGCGGCGCGCCGAAGTCTTCGACGAGTGGCCGACTGTTTACCGGATGCGTCTCCAGTTCTTCAGCGTTGAAGAACTGGAGACGGTTGAGCTGGGCGAACAGCACGAGGTAGCCAACCATCAACCCAATGCCGAGACGAATGATCTGTTGCCTCATGCGTTGACCACCGCAACGTCTGCGTCATCGCTGGTTTGTTCGCCCGGCCTAGACGCTCCGTCATGGGAGATGCGCAAGAGCAACGCGACGAGCACGTAGTTCGAGACGAGCGATGACCCGCCGTAGCTCACGAATGGGAGCGTGATTCCCGTGAGCGGCACGAGGCGAATCACGCCGCCGATGATGATGAACGCCTGGACGCCGATCAAGGTCGAGAGGGCCGTGGCCAGCAGTGAGCCGAAGTCGTCTGCGGTCGAGATTGCGATGCGAAGACCCGCAGCCACGATGGCGATGAACGCGATCAGGATGCCCGTGGACCCTGCGAGACCGAGTTCCTCTCCAATCGCGGCGAAGATGAAGTCGGTCTCGACCTCGGGGATACGAAACGGTTCGCCGCGGCCTGGTCCGGTTCCGGTGAGCCCGCCGTTGGCGAGCGCGAAGGTTGCTTGTAGCGGTTGGAAGCCGAGGTTGTTCGGGTCGGCCCACGGATCGAGCCATGCGTCGAGGCGCCGGTCGACGTGGCCGAACAAGCGGGCCGACACCGTGCCGCCAATGGCGAACAGCACCACTCCGGTCAACAGGTAGCTGACTCGCGAGGTGGCGACCCACAACATGATTACGACGACCAGGAACAACAGCAGCGAAGAGCCCAGGTCCTTTTCGAACACCATGACCAGGAGCGATCCGCCCCACGCAGCCATGACCGGCGCGAGGTGTTTGGGTTGAGGGAACGTGACCGGGCCGATCGAAAATCGGGTCTCTTGGAGGATGGTGCGTTTCTCGGCGAGATAGCTCGCGACGAAGATGGCGAGTGCGATCTTGGCGAATTCGCCCGGCTGAAAGTTGATCGGCCCAAACCGCACCCAAATGCGCGCACCGTTTACTTCGCGACCGATTACGGGCAGCAGGGGCAGCACGAGCAACGCGACGCCGGCGATTCCGATGAGGTAGCGGTACTTGTCGAGCACCTTGATGCGCGGGACAAAGACCAGGGTCGCGGTGAAGGCGGCGATGCCTACCGCGGTCCACACGGCCTGTTGGCCTGGAAGGCGCGTGGCGTCGGGTATGTCGTTTGCGAGCCTGGCAATGAACACGTAGCCCAGCCCGTTCAGCAGCGCGACGACCGGCAGAATTCGCGGTTCGGCGAGTGGCGCCACCCGACGCAACACCAAGTGGGCGCAGACCAGGAGGGCGAGAACGACGCCAAAGAATGGGAGGAGGTCGGTGGGGATCGAGGCGGTTCGGCCCAGGGTCGCAAGGGCGTATGCACCAACGGTTATAGCAACCGCCGCGGCGATGAGTACGAGTTCGAGGTTGCGCTTCGAGCTCATTGAAATGTCCGTCTCAACCGGCCGGCGTTAACCGGACTCGACGATGTCAACAACCAGGACGGAGATGTTGTCTCGGCCACCGGCGTCGTTGGCTCGCTCAACGAGCGTTACCGCTGCCTCTTTAGGAGACTCGGTCTCTTCCAAGACCTTGACGACGTCGTCGTTGGATACCTCGTTGACGAGCCCGTCAGAACACAGCAGATACCGCTGTCCAACGTGGGAGCGCAGCTTCCATGTGTCGACAGCGACGTTGCGGTCTGCGCCGAGCGCTCGGGTAACGACATTTCGTTGTGGATGACGGGCAGCTTCAGCCTCGGTCAGCTGACCGGCTCGAACCAACTCGTCGACCAAGCTGTGATCGGTACTGACTTGGGAAAGCTCGCCGTCTTCGTAGAGATAGAGGCGGCTATCACCGACGTTGGCTGCGCCGAGGTAGAGCGGACCATCGGGCTCTTCGGTGGGGAGCACTGCAATAGCGACGACCGTGGTTCCCATACCGTCGAGGCCGGAGTCGGTGGAGCCGCGAGTTCGGATCTTGGTGTTTGCGTCGATCACTGCCTGTTCGAGCTCGTCGATCGTTTCGACTTCGCCGAGTTCAAGGAAGTGACCGGTGGTGATGCCGGACGCGACTTCGCCGCCTCGGTGGCCGCCCATGCCGTCGGCAACGACAAACAGGTTTCCGTTTGCCATCACAGAATCCTGGTTGGCTCGCCGGACTCTGCCGACATCGGTGTGGTATCCCCAACGGATCATCGTCTGCATCATGTGAACTCCAGCACCGTACTGCCGATTTGAACCCGATCACCTGGCCGAAGTACCACCGGTGTCAAAAGTCTCTCCTGGTTTAAATAGGTGCCGTTCGTCGAACCCGCATCTTCGACCACAAAGGAGCGGTCGCGCCAAACGATCCTGGCATGAACTTGGGAGATATAGGTGTCGTCCAACGTCAGCGTGCATTTTGCCGCACGCCCAACGGTGAGTTCGTCGCCGATTGTCATGACCGATCCGGCCAAGTCGGCAGGCTCGACGATGGTCAGCTGACCGGCTGGGCCGGCGGGTGCTTTACGAGCCGCGGGTGTTGCTTTGGCTGGCACCGACGTGGCTGCGGCGGCCGCTGGTTTGCGGAGCTGGCCAACCGCCGACCACAGCACCCACGCGAAGAAGGCGTAGAGGAACGCCAGGAGACCAATGCGAAGGAGGGTGAGTGCGGCGTCAGACATTGGGGTCGCTCTACGCCGCCTCGAAGGTGAATACGGTCGCGCCAATGGTGACTTTGTCGCCGTCGAGCAACAGCTGAGCGGCGCTTCGAAAGCCGTTGACTCGCGTTCCGTTTGTCGAACCGAGATCCTCAACGATCCAACCCCGTCCCGACGGTCGCAACCGGGCATGGGCACGCGAGGCCCTGTCGTCTTCGATCACGATGTCTGAGTTCATCTCACGGCCGAGCACGATGCCGTCCGCGGAAATATCGGTGAGCTCGTAGCGATAGCCATCGGGGTAGACGAGCGTGCCCGGCGGGATGCCCGCTATCGAATGTTCGGTGGTGGCGTACACCTCGATCGTGCCTCGGGTGGCCTCGTCTGATGCGGCGACTGTGACGATCAGTGGACCCTCGAACGCGAAGTCGAGCGAGCGGGCATGATCGCGAGCCTTTGCCAGCAACTGCCTTTCGATCTCGTCGGTGTTTTGGGAGAGGGCGGCGGCGTCTGCTGGGTTGATGCGCACTTCGATCTCGTTGGGCATCGTGCGATTTCCGTCCCGGCCGCGGCGCGCCCCAGCGTCGAGTTCTCGTTCGACTCGCTTCTCGATCTCTAGGGGCGTTACTTCGGCGCGAAAAACTCTGCCGAGTACGCCGTCGACACCTCGCTCGATGGCGCGTTCTACGTCACGCAATCCCATAGATACAACGGTAGTGGGTATGAAGCCGGCTACCCGACCAACCGGGGGCGCGCCCCACTTTGCCCATCTGGCGATAACCTTTCCCTCGCTACTCGCTCGGGTGGTGGAATTGGCAGACACGCATGCTTCAGGTGCATGTGCTCGAAAGGGCGTGCGGGTTCAAGTCCCGCTCCGAGCACTCTGTGATGTCGCGAGACATCGTTAAGGCCCGAACCCTCAGGTTCGGGCCTTTTCTAGTTTTTGGGTTGGTAGGTGCGGGTGGTGTCGAGGGTGAGGTGTCGGAGGATTTCGCCGGTGTCTTGTTGGATGATTTTGATGTCGAGGTCGTCGATGAGGGCGATGATGCGTTGTTGTTTGTGGCCGCGTCCGATGCCGATTTTGTAGAGGTGTCCTTTGTGTCGGATGGTGATTTTGCCGCTGGTGTCGACTCGGTCTTTTCGGATCCGGTAGGTGGGGTTGGGTTTTGTGTGTGGGGTTGCTTTGGGTAGCCGCTGGTATGCGATCGCGGGTGTGGTTCGGCCGATGCTGCGGTGGGGTCGGTTGTGGTTGTAGTGGTGTACGAATTCGTCGATTTGGGTTTGGAGTTGTTGGCGTTGGTAGATGCGGGGTTGGGCTCGTAGCCATTTCTTGAGTGTTTGTTGGAAGCGTTCGACTTTGCCGCATGTGGTCGGGTGGTTGGGTCGTGAGTGTTTCTGTTTGATGCCGAGTTCGGCGAGCAAAGTTTGTAGGTGGTTGGGTCCGGATTGGCCGCCTCTGGCGAATCTGGCGGTGAAGTACATTCCGTTGTCGGAGAGCACAGATGCTGGTTGTCCGTTGATTTCGGTGGCTTGTTTGAAGGTGTCGACGACGATTTGCGCGTTGACTCTGCGGTGAACGGTGACGTGGAGGGCGTAGCGGGAGTGGTCATCGATCCAGGTCAGGATTTCGGTGTCGGCTCCGTTGGCGAGGCGCCAGTGGCACATGTCGGTTTGCCATGTTTCGTTGGGGAGGTCTGCTTCGAATCGGGTGAGTGAGCTCTTTGGTCGTTTCTTGGGGTCGGGGGTGATGAGGCCGGCGGTGTGGAGGTGGCGTCGGATCGTGGAAACCGATGGGGCGGGGTTGATGCCGTGTTGTTGGAGGTGCCAGCGGATTGTTTCAGGGCCGGCATCGAGACCGGTGTTGGTGAGTTGTTTTCGTAGCTCGATGATGGCTTTCACTGTGGGTTCGCTGATTTGGGTGGGTGACGTTTTGGGGCGCCGTGATTTGGGTTCGAACGCGGCTGGGCCTTCGCGTCGGTAGGCAGCCACGAGTTTGGAGACCCATGCTTCTGATACCTCAAAGTGCCGTGCTGTTTCGGCTTGGGAGCGGCCCTCGAGTACTACCCACAAGATGATCGATCGTCGTTTCGACATCCACCACCATGACGGTGGGGGCCTTAACGATGTCTCGACTCATCCCTTAACGATGTCCTGAACCACAACACCGCTCCGAGCACCGTGTGATGTCGCGAGACGTCGTTAAGGCCCGAACCCTCAGGTTCGGGCCTTTTCTAGTTTTTGGGTTGGTAGG
>CAYTUB010000088.1:0-12269 GCA_964441145.1 uncultured Acidimicrobiales bacterium | reverse complement strand
CTTCTTCGAATCGGTAGAACAAACCGCCAAAGAGCTCCGCTAAGCACGAAGGGGTCTGGCCGGCAAATGGCCGAAATGTTGCGGTTGGTGTTGGCGTTGCGTGAGGTTTTGAGTCCGCCCGAAGTTCGCCATCGGCGCCCATGGCTTCGTCTCTCTAGCGATGGACACCGAAGGCAACATGATCGGTCTCCACTCGAACGCGTAGCCCCATGCACGCGGCTATGTTCGTGGATATGTCGTTGCAGCCGTGCCCTAAGTCCCCGAACTGTGTTTCTACGCAGGCCGACCCCGACGACTCCGGGCATTACATGAAGCCACATCCTCACTCCTCGGACATCGCCACAGCGCTTGATGCGATCGAGGCGGCGATCGCATCGGCCGGCGGCGAGGTCACCGATCGAGACGACGCGTCGATCGACGCGGTGTTTACGAGCGGTCTGCTCCGGTTCAAAGACGACGTGCGTTTCGAGGTCGACCCGGGACTGATCCACTTCCGCAGCGCATCGCGCACCGGGCACAGCGATTTGGGCGCAAACCGCAAGCGCATGGAATCACTCGTTGGCTCACTCGCAGCTCTCTGAGGTCTGTTGTCTGCAAGTCGGAGGCTGTCCCGGGCAGCGCTAGAGTCGAGGCTCGATCCAACACGAGGTTAGAGATGCAGGTTGACAAGGAAATTCTTCGCGAGACCATGCTGGGCCTAGAGGCCGAGCAGCTTTCAGCATCGAAAGCGAACTACCAGCAGTACCTGGCCAACGCCCAGCTCAACCTTGGCGAAGTTCGCGACGCTCAAGACCAATCTCAAACCCAACAGGTGGGCGACTACGCCGAGCTCTTCGATGCCCCCATCCACACCCACGAAGAAGCAATCGAGTTCATCAAGGGTCTCGACTTCTCTACAACGAGCACCGTTCAGGCGGGCGCAGTCGTGAAGTGGGCCGGACAAAACTTCGTCATCTCGGCACTCACTGACGAGTTCGAGTGCCAGGGTGAAACCTTCATGGGCATCTCTTGTGATGCCCCAATCACCGCTGCCCTGCTCGGCAAGTCCGCCGGTGAAAGCTTCGAACTCTCCGGTGCGACCCACCAGATCGAAGACGTCTACTAGAGCCAGTCCCCCACGTCGTCGCAGTTAAGCGGTCGCCTCGGGCACAGCATCGTCGACGTCGTCATCGCTGGCTTCCCACCAATGGTGAAGGCCGTGGCCACCTCCGGTCACGTTCACCATCACCACGGCAGCAACGATGCCACCCAACAACTCGGCGATGACGTAAACGGGCCACTGCTCCCACAACACGCCATCGCCAAAGAGACTCTGAATGATCATCGGCCCGGTCTGTCTGACCGGGTTGAGTGAAGAGCCCGTAATCGGCGCGACCGTGATGACGATCGCGAACAACACTCCGCCGATCGCTACTCCGGCAAACCCGTTCGCGGCCTTGCGGTGGATCACACCAAAGATCGTCGCGACCAGCACGAAGGTCCCGATGAATTCAGCGGTGAAGGCCTGCCAGATCGGTATGTCATCCGCGTAGGAGTTGACTCCGAGTCCGACGTCAATCGCCCGTGTGCCAAGCACGCCGATTATGGCAACCGCGCCCACCGTGGCCCCGCAGATCTGTGCAAACAGGTAACCGGGCACGTCCTTCCAAGGGAACTTGCCGGTAACCGCGAGCGCCAAAGTGACCGCTGGGTTTGTGTGGTTTCCCGAAACGAATCCGAACGCGTAGACCGACGCAGCCACCACCAACGCGAACGCGAGAGCGATAAAGCCGAGCTCGGCGATCGTGGGTGCATCAACGCCGGTGCCGTTGAAATCGATTTCGGTCGCAGGGATCGAACCCACACCAATCGCAACCAAAAACGCAGTGCCAAGGAACTCCGCAGCCCACCTCTGCGTTCGGCTATAGCTCGACATCAGCCGTCGAGCGCGCTGCCCATGGTCTGTTTGATCGCCTCTTCCTGAGTCGTCACAAGATTCGTGGTGAGTGGACGTTCACGCATCGTCTGGGCCATTTGGAAACAGTTGTAGGCAACCAGTCGCGCTCCACGGTTTGTGTAGATGTGGGTCGGTCCGCCCGCTTCGAGGTAGCTGGGTCCTGGGCCCGCATCGCCCACCCAGTAGCAGTCCGCGTTCGGTGGCACCACAAAGCCGAGGTGGCTCATGTTGTACAGCGTCGTCGCGCTGGCGTCGTGCGCTCCGTCTTCGTTGCCCGTCACCACAACGCCGGCAACCTTGTTATAGAGCGGGAACTGGCCGCTGTCGTTCACTTCCCGGTACGTGCCGTCCAGCCGTTCGATCACGAGCTGAGCTACCGACGAGCGGACACCGAACCAAATCGGCATACCCATGATCACGACGTCGGCGGCCTTCAACTTCTCCAGAATCTGCGGCCACTCATCGCCATCACCGAGATCGGAATCGACACCGAAGGGAATGTTGAAGTCAACGACTCGAACAACCTCGGTTGTCGCCCCCCATTGCTCGAACAGATCCATAACGGTTTTGAGCAGCGCGCCAGTGTGAGATTGCCCCGGCGACTTCTTCAGCGTGCAGTTCAGAGCGAGAACGGAGATTGGATCTTTGCTTGTCATGTTTAGTCAGTTCAGTTTCGTATCTTGGCGAGGCCATCGTAGCAGTGGCGCCCCGGTCGCCCTCCACCGCAGTGTGACCCACGAAGAGGCAATCGACCGAGACACGGCGACACGGGGTCAAACCTCGCTTAGCGTCAAGGCGCTCCGCTCGAAGGCAGCGAATAACCATGGTCCGCGGATGTCGGGGAGGAAGCTGCGGGGTGCAATAGTTCGCCGCCCATACACCTGAGCCGCGAGGCGTGTCCTGAGGCAAAAGCACTACTCAGGCAGGCCAAATTTGTCACCGATACCTCTATCGTGCGGAAGTTCGGATTTCCTAGTATCACGGCGTTGCTTGGCTGTCTGGCGCTTTTATTGTTGCTGCCTTTGGGGATCCTCGGTGCGCTGCAACTCTCCGGAACCGGCAAGCGAGTAGCGGTCATTTCCGAAGTGCAACCACTCGCGACCTCTCTTCGCCAACAGCTCCATCTACGCAGTGCTGTCGAAGCGGAAATGTTCGCGTCATCTTGGGACGTCGGCGGGTATGGCTTCATTGGTTTGATCCCCGAATCCGACCTTGAAGCACTTGATACTGGCTTCGTGATGACGGTAGAGCAGAGCCGCCAGAGCGTTGACACGCTCGCCTTTGAGTACGGCGACGCAGACCTCACCGCGCAAATCACCCGAAATCGCCAGATCGCCGACGCATCGGACGATTCGAGAGAGATCCTCGCGAGTTACGGTTCGACCCTGCAAACCATCGAAGACAGCCTTACAACTACCCAAAACGAGCTGTTCGCCGTTGGAAGTAGGACAGGCGACGAAGAACTCACACGGGCCGCCGAACTCGTTGCCGCCGCGAGCGATCTACAGGTCGCATCGAGCAATCAGTTCGTCGAGTGGGCCGAAATTTCCACTGGCCTGAGCACCGAACTACTCCCCCAGGACGCCGCAGACTTCGCGGTCACCCTCGGACGAAAGGAAGAACGCCGAATCGAGCTCGGACAACTCATCCGGTCAAATACTGAGCTCGCCGAACAACTCGAACTCATCGAGGAGCAAGGCGATGGACTAACGCTGCGCAACGCGTACACCGACACGCTTCGAACGACATTCCAACTCGATCCGTCACTCTTAGTACCGATTGGGTCGGGTGCCCCCGAGCAGCCTGCCGACCAGATGGTCGACACCGCCAACAGCTTTCTATCTCTGCGCGGCGTTAACCAAGACTTCGATAGACAATTGGAATCTGTGGTCGACATCACTCTCGACGGCCTCGAAGTACATTCCGAGCGCGTGTCATCAGAGGCCACTTCCGCTCGCCGAAACACGCTGGGCCTCCTCGTGATTGGAAGCCTCCTCACTGCGCTCGGCGTCGTGGGACACGCGGCATTTGTTGCCCGCCCGCTTCACCGTGTAGCCCAAGTTGCCGAGCAACTCGGGCGAGGCGATCTCGACGCCCGGGTGCCGCTTTCCGGCGCGCGCGAGGTTCGCGTAAGCGCTCAGGCACTCAACGAAGCAATCTCGTCACTGCGCCTTGCCGAGTCGCAAGCGGTGGCGCTGGCTGAGGAACGCCTAGAGGACCCGGTTCTCGAACTCGAGGCTCCGGGTGAACTTGGTCGGTCGCTGCGCGTTGCGGTCCAACGCCTCACCACATCACTCGAAGAGCGCGACGAGTTCCAAGAACTTCTCAGCCACGAGGCCAGCCACGACGGCTTGACCAGGATCCCAAACCGAACAGCGACACTGCGACACCTCGATGCTGCAATGGCCCGAACACGGCGAGCCTCGACCTCGGTGGCGTTGCTCTTCATCGACATCGACCGCTTTAAGGCAATCAACGACGTCCACGGACACCACGTTGGCGACCTCGTGCTCCAAGAGCTTGCGAAACGCCTGACAAGCGCACTACGCAGCGGCGACCTCGTCGGCCGAATCGGCGGAGACGAATTCGTCATCGTTGCCGAGCCCGTAGGCGACATCAACGAAGCTGCGAACCTCGCCCAGCGAGTCCTCTCGGTAATCTCTGCACCCGTCAACCTCGGTGACAAGGTGTTCTATCCAAGTGCAAGCATCGGAGTTGGCCTCGACAACGGTGACTTGAGCCCCGGCGAACTCTTGCGCGATGCAGATATGGCCGTCTACCGGGCGAAGGCAAAGGGCAAAGACCAGATTGCTTTGTGCGACGAATCGCTTCGCTCGGAGTGGCGAGAGCAGGAGAAACTCAAGACAGCTATTGGGATTGCGCTCGCCGAGAACCAGTTCGAATTGTTCTTCCAGCCCTCCTTTGACTCATCGAGTCGCTGGCCTGTTTCATTCGAAGCCTTGATTCGTTGGAACCACCCAACCGCCGGCGTGCGTGGACCGGACGAGTTCATACCGACTGCGGAAAAGACCGATCTAATCGCCGAGATCGATCGCTGGGTGCTGGACGCTGCGGCCGCTCAGGTCGCTGCCTGGAAGGGCAACCCGAGCTTTGACGCTGCTTCGGTAGCGGTAAACATTTCTGCTCGACACCTCGGCAGCGGCACGCTCGTCGAAGATGTCAGCGAGGTCGTCAAGCGTCACGAGATTCTGCCGAACAGCCTGATCCTTGAACTTACCGAGACCGCACTCATGGAAGATCTCGTGACCGCGGCTCGCGAACTGGCACAGCTACGAAAGATCGGCGTACGGATCGCACTCGACGACTACGGTACGGGCTACATGTCGCTAGCTCATTTGCGAACGTTGCCCGTCGACATCCTCAAGATCGACCGCAGCTTCGTTTCTGAACTGGTCACCAAGGCCGAACAGTCGCTCGTGCACCTCATCGTCGATACCGGACGGTTGCTCAACCTTGCGGTGACCGCTGAGGGAGTCGAAACGGTCGAACAACGCGACGCGCTTCTGGCTCTTGGCGTGGACACCCTCCAGGGATACCTGTTCGCCCAACCCCGCCCGGCATCGCAGCTCATGGACCAACCCATGATGCTCCCGGTCGCGCTCGCACGCTAGATCGCCGCTTCTGCTTCGGGCTTGCTTAGCCACGTCCGATTGTGCGAGCGCGCTAGCCTCGCGAGGTGTATATCGACGCCGCGCGCCTCGCCAACTTCGCCAAACACGGCGCGTTGGCGGTCAAGCGCCGAGCCGGTTCCGCACCGCCCGCGAAAACGCGACACCAACGGTGGGAAGGCCCGCCAAACCAGAGAGCGAGCGACGAACTGTCGCCGACCCTCTCCCTCACCCCCGTTGGCGACATCGTCCTCATCCAAGGTGTCGCCTCCCCTGCCGCAGAACTCATCCTCGAACTCGGCGACGGACAGACAGTGGCGGACTCGCAGGAAATTTCACACCGATTCCCCCACCCTCTCGCTCGCATCGAACAGGCGGACCGTCGATCGGGGTTTGAGATCTCGATGGATGCAGAACAACTCGGCTCAGCGACCCACGTTCGGGTACGCGCAGCGGACCAGATATCGCAATGGCACCCCTTGGGAGAGGTGTCTCGTCCGTCGGCCATTCCGGGCGTCGAAGTGATAGCTGTGTGTCCAGCGTGTGGCGAATCGGCTTCTCGCCACACCGGCCGCCAACAGCACCTCGACATGGTGACCTGTCTCGGCTGCGGACTCGTGCGGACCGACCCTCGGCCATCTGAGGACCATACGTTGCTTCGCTATAGCGAAACGTACTTCACCGAGGAGTACCTGCCATCGGCACAACCGTCGATCGACCACGATGCACATGTCGATCAGCTTCTCGATCGGGTAGAGCAGTCCAAGCAATACTCATCCACACTCTTTGAACTAGGGGTCGGTGGCGGCGGTCTACTCGAGCGGGCTCGCACCCGCGGCTGGAGCGTTGCTGGCACCGACGTCAACCCCGCAGCCGTCAGCTATAGCAAGCAGCGCGGCCTTCGCGTCTGGGACGAGAATTCCGATCATGCAGAGAACCTCGGGGGAACCTATGGAGCGATCGTCTCGGACATGTCGCTCGAACACCTTCGACGTCCCGAACATTTCTGTCAGCTCGCCGCAAACGCACTCGTCCCCGGCGGCGTTCTCCTGCTGTACACGGTCAGCGCTGAAGGCGAATCCTTCGAGCACGCGGGCATGGGATCGCCACTCGTCGGCCCTGCCGAGCACTTGTTCTTGTTCTCGGCGCAGTCCTTGGTCGAACTTTGTGCCCGAGCCGGATTGCGCACGGACATGGTTTGGCGTTCATCGACGGGCGATGAGATCGGGATCGTGGCGTCGAAGAGGCTCGACGCTGGCAACCCAGCGATTCGCTAACTCCGGTCGTTCGAACGTGTGCCTTGACGCAGTGAAACAAGGGCATCGAGATCGCTCACATTTCCGGCAGCGACCGGTGTGCGGCGTTCAGTGTGGTCCCGGTGGACCAGATCACGTCCGAAGGCGTCCACCACGGTGACCCCAGCTTCTTCGCATACCAACAAGGCAGCGGCGTAGTCCCAAACACCGTGGGCTTCGTCATCAAAGTCCACATACCCATCGAGGACGCCGGTTGCGACGGCACAAAGGTCGAGTGCAGATGCGCCCAGACAACGAAACTGCGCCCACGGGTTTGATGCTGGAGGCACACCATTGACACCGACGATGCCCGTTTCGATCGACTGGCCACCAGCCAGAATTTGCACGCCATTGCGGGTAGCGCCGTGACCTCGAACCGCCTCGAAGCGTTCGCCCGTGACGTGATTCTCCACGATTGCCACCAGCGGTCCGTCGTCGTCGACGATCGCTATCGAGGTGTTGTACCAAGGCAAGCCGCGGGAGGCATTGGTCGAACCGTCGACAGGATCGACAATGGCCCAAAGTTCGCGCTCGGGCTCGAGAACGCCGGCCTCCTCGGAGAGCACACCGAGACCAGCATCGAGTAGCGACGCCACAAGTGGGCCATCGACAACAAGATCGAGCGCATACTGCCCCTCGCGTTCGCCCGAGTCGCGCAGATTCGAAAATTCAGCCAAAGCGGCGACCGCTTCGCTAGTGACTCGTCGAAGCAAGTCTTGAAACCCGGCCAGGTGATCATCCATTGGGTCCTCCGAGCAGACAGCTCGCATTAGGTCCGACTGCACAAGTCACGGTAGCCTGCCAGAAGCCGGGCACGTTCGCCGTACTGAAGGATCGACCTTGGCAATCATTGACATTGCGGGGTTCATCACAGACCTCAAAGATCACGCGACCCATCATGGGTTTCACGTGCACGATGAGCGCCATTTCGTCGAGACGTACTCGATGCGTCAAGCTTTCGAAGTTGATCTCCATCCTGAGCATGCCTGTGGCGGCCCTCTGGATCTGCACCTGGCACTAGAGATCGACCCTCGGGTGATGCTCGCCTTCGAGGACGAAGTCTTTGCGCTACCTGACCCCAGCGGCGTCCCATCGGATGACCTGCGGTTTCCCCTGCTGTTTACCTGGAGCATGCCTCCGCTGGTGAACGGACCGGATCTCCTCGTGCTCGCAACGGAGTTGGCGGGTATCGGCGGCCCCGACCTACCCCTCGATGTGAGTGCGGTCGACGGCTTCGCCGCGGTTACCGACGCCCCGGAGCGGAGCCTCAACGTCGTTGCACGCGTTGAGCTGCCGCTGGCGCGCATCTATTTAGGCGAGGATGACCTTTGCGATGTCCTCGACCGGTGCCATGTGGTGAGCGATTACCTGCTCGATCGAGCCGTCATGTGGCTCGACGAAGGCTTGGCGTAGTCAATTCACCCATCCAAGTTCTCGACAACTTCAGGGCTTGGCCACGCAACGCGCGCACTCCTACGTATTTTCGTAAGTTCTGTTGCAGTTAAGTGACATCACGGCCATTTGTTCCCACGGAGTGCGTCGACACGCTACGTTAATTCTGACAAGGCGCTGCGGGGCGCCCCTTGGACGAACAGGAAAACCATGTCGGTAGTACGACCTTTGGATATCGGCGGGGACACGCTCGATACTTCGAACGTTGATGTTTCACAGCCAACGATCGATCTGCGAAACGACGAGGCTTCGCTGTATCTGGAGCCATCATCAGAAGTCGCTCCGAGCAAAGAAATCGTCCTGGTTGAGCCCGTCGTCGAAGATGTCGCTCCATTCGAGCAGATGCACGATCCAGCAATGCGCTTTGTCTACGGAGGCGCCGTGATGTTCATCGCCATCACCGTCCTCGCGACGATTCTTGCGCTGAGCTAAGTCGAGCGGAAACTTCGGACCTGAGGTCCACCGAACGTCTCGTTGCTTCACTGCACGTGGTAGGAATTGGCGTGCATTCGCGCACCTAGGCGCGGCGATATTGGACTTGCGGGAGCCACAACATGGTCGGGACACGAGTAGCTGGATTGCATCGTTCGAGCGAGCGCCTCTGGCTGATGGCGTTAGGCGGACTACTCGCCTTGATCTCGGCGGTCTGGCTAGCAGGACCAGCCGACGCTGTCGTTGGCCCGCAGGACATGTGGGCTCAAACCGGCCAAGACATCGAAGGCGAAACCGTCAACGACTTCTCCGGTGACGCGGTCGCGATGTCGGCAGACGGCAGCACGGTCATTATCGGATCAGCAAGCAACGGCGCCAATTCTGGGCACGCCCGCATCTACGACTACAACGGCACCAGCTGGAACCAGCGCGGCCAAGACATCGACGGCGACCTGGGCGATCGGTTCGGCAGTGCGGTTGCAATGTCGGCCGACGGCGACACCGTCATCATCGGCGCAACGTCCGGCGACGGCAACGGCACCGACAGGGGGCAGGCGAGCATCTACAACTACGACGGCATCTCATGGAACCAACTCGGCCAAGAGCTCGAGGGAGAAGCCGACTTCGATGATTTCGGTGAGGCGGTGGCGATGTCGGCCGATGGCAACACCGTCATCATCGGCGCACCCGACAACAGCAACGGCGGCGGCACCAATTCGGGGCACGCACGCATCTACAACTACGACGGCATCTCATGGAACCAACTCGGCCTCGACATCGAAGGGCAAAACGCTGGCGAGCAATCCGGTGCTGCGGTGGCCATGTCGGCTGATGGCAACACGGTCATCATCGGCTCTGGCTTCAACAGCAGCAACTCAGGCCATGCACGTATGTACCGCTTCGACGGCACCAGCTGGAACCAACTCGGCCAGGAACTCAACGGCGATGCAATCAACGACAACTTCGGATCGGCGGTGGCGATGTCGGCCGATGGCAACACGGTCGCCATCGGAGCCCGGCTCAGCGGCGGCACCGGGGCGGCGAGCATCTACAACTTCGATGGCAGCACCTGGAACCAAGTGGGCCAAGACCTCAGCGGGGATAGCTCTCTCGACAACTTCGGCCAGGCACTGGCGATCTCGGATGCCGGGAACATAGTAAGCGTTGGCGCAGACGGAGACGATAACAACGGCTTCAACTCAGGCCTCACTCGCGTCTTCTATTACGACGGGACGAGCTGGAATCCACTTGGCCAAGATATCGAGGGCACCGACTTCGATTTCTCCGGTGCAGCGGTTGCGATATCGGGCGATGGGCACTCGGTCATCGTTGGCGCACCCGGCGGTAGTGGCCATAGAGGACATGGCGGTGTCTATTGTTTCGAAGACAGTTTCGAGCCGAACAACTCTTCGATGAACGCGACACCTTTGGTCCTCGGCGATCAAATCGCCGGCCGCACTTGCGGCGGGCCTAACTCAGCTGACTTCTACATCTTCCAAGCAAGCGACGGTGATCTCATTAGTGTCGAGGTGCTGTTCACAGACGACCACGGCGACATCGACGTGACCGTCAGCGATCCCAACGGAGTCGGGCAATTCTTCGGTACGTCCACCAGCGATGACGAGATCATCAACTTCTTCGCAGACACCACAGGAACGTGGACGATCGAGGTCTTCGGCTTCGGAGGCGTCGAGAACAGCTACGACCTGAGCATTGGCCTTTCCCCCACTACCTGCAACGGTCTTCCTGTCGATGTGTTTATCGGTCTCGGCGACACGCCAACTGCAGGTGACGACGTCATCTTGGGCACCAACGGCAACGACACGATCGTTGCATTGGATGGCAACGACACCGCATGTGGCGAAGGCGGAGATGACCTGATCATCGGTGGCCCCGGCAACGACACCATCATCGGCGGCGAGGGTGACGACACGATGTCTGGCAACGCAGGCAATGACGTCATCACCGGTGAAGCCGGAAACGACGTTGCCTTCGGAGGCTCTGGCAACGACTCTCTCACCGGCGGCACCGGCGACGACCGACTTGGCGGTGGCAGCGACACCGACGCCATCAACGGAAACGCCGACGATGATGTGATCTCCGGCGGTTCCGGCGCAGACGGCCTCATCTCCGGTGGTGACGGCGATGACGCCGTCAACGGTGGTGGAGGCAACGACGTTGACGTCAACGGAAACCAGGGCGACGACACCGTGTCGGGCAACGGAGGCAACGACACCGTCAACGGCGGCCCAGGCAACGATCAAGTACGCGGCGGTCAAGGCAACGACATCGTCAACGGAAACGGGGGCGACGACTTCGTCGCCGGAAACTCTGGCGACGATACCTGCAACGGCGGAAACGGCAGCGAAACCATGGGCGACACCGCGGCGCCCAACTGCGAAACAATTGTTAACGTGCCGTGAGCGCAACTTTCCCGAAGAAGATGCGACTATTCACAGGCCGCAAAGCCACTCTGAGTAGCGGGACGCCCTGTGGCATCCGTGTTCACTACCGTTCCCCAGGGAACACGTCTTCCGACTGGGGCGCTGCTCAAGAGAATGGCATTGCCACATCTTTCACTAAGTTCGACTGCTGGTTCTAGTTCGCGAGCAGACGCTGCGCCAGGAACAGTAAAGCGCGCCGACATCCAGGGGCTTCGCGCGATCGCAGTGGTTGCTGTGGTCGCGTATCACTGACAACGACTTCGCAGTTTGGTGCTGCGGTGTCGCCGCGGCTGCCACCATCACAAGTGTCATCCGGAGACGATCTTCGGCCGCAGGTACTGCGACGGTTCCGGGGTGGTGTGCTGGGGTTGGAACGCTGATTTGGCGCCTTGTACTGTTGGGGTTGTGCGGGTTGGCAGGCTATTCACCGAAGGAAAACGTCGCTCCGTAACGATGTGCTTGGAGTAGAGCTTTCGAGGTGATGTGATGTTGGTACGGGTTGGTAGCGGTGTTGTTGCTTCGTGGCGGATGTTGGCCGTTGTCGCTGCGGTGCTGGTTGGGCTGGTGGCTGTTGGTGTGTGGGTGGCGGGCCCGGCCGATGCGCAGCCGATTCTGTTGAGCTCTGCGGACCCGATCCAACAACTCGGCCAAGACATCGACGGCGAAAACGCCTTCGACTTCTCCGGCCGTTCAGTGTCGTTGTCGGCTGACGGCACCCGAGTCGCCATCGGCGCAACCGGAAACGACGGAAACGGCGACCTCTCTGGGCACACACGCATCTACCAACTAACCGGCAACACCTGGACACAACTCGGCCAAGACATCAACGGCGAAAACGCGGGCGACCGCTCCGGCGGTTCGGTGTCGTTGTCCGCGGATGGCATCCGAGTCGCCATCGGCGCACCCTTCAACGACGGAAACGGCACCGATTCTGGGCACACACGCATCTATCAACTATCAGGCAACACCTGGACACAACTCGGCCAAGACATCGACGGCGAAAACGTCGGCGACAACTCCGGCCGTTCGGTGTCGATATCGGCTGACGGCACCCGAGTCGCCATCGGCGCACCCGACAACG
>CAYTUB010000087.1:0-12360 GCA_964441145.1 uncultured Acidimicrobiales bacterium | reverse complement strand
GGTTTAGGTCCTGGTGCCCGAAAGGGCTTGGGGGTTCGATTCCCCCCGTCCGCACTCACAATCTGTTCCGCTCATGACTAACTCCCACTCCTCCTCCTCTCCCGTCACCGATGACGTCACGGAGATGCTCCTTGCCACGGTTCCCTTTGGACTCCTGGTCGTCGGCCCAAATAACTCGATTGCCGCCGTCAACGATGTCGGATCCTCTCTTCTTGGACTGACCGAAGCAACTGCGGTGGGAGCCTCCCTGGTCGACCTATTGGCCGATCAGTCCGAGTCGTTGTTGTTCGATGATTTCGTTCGTCAGGCCAGCCTTGGCGAACGCAGCAACCGGTCGTTCACCTTCCGTGCGGGGGCGGTGTTGCGAAGCCTCGACCTGCAGTGTTGGCGTCAGCCGAGCCTCAATGGCGGCGAAGTTCTCATCAAGCTCGACGCTTCGGCTGCCCTGGATCAAGCTCGACACGTCCGAACCCTCATTACCAACAGCCCGCGTGGCATGGCGCGACTCATCAGCAATACCACGATGACCGATCTGAACGATCGCTGGACTGAAATCACCGGCCAATCGGCTCGTGAAGCGAGCGGAGAGGGTTGGCTCGAGCGAGTAGATCAAGATGGCCGCGACCACTTTGTGTCCGCGTTGAGCGATGCGGTGTCCCAAGGTCAGGGGCTGCAAGGACGGTTGCGCGTCGTAACGATCGAGGGCGAGTATCGCTGGCTTGACGTGAGTGTTGCGCCGCTCGATCAACCCGGAGCAGCTCTGCTGTCATTTGACGATTCGACCGAGGACATCGGCGCTGCCCGCCGCGCCGATGAACTATCGAGGGTTCTCGAAGCCACTCGCGACCTGGTCGGAATCCTCAGCCCCACGAGCACCGACTTTGTCTGGATCAACGATTCCCTATCTGGACTTCTCGGAGCCGAGGCTGGCGCAGACCTAGCCGATCATCTCGACGCAACATCGGCAACCGTGCTGCACACGATTGCGCTTCCCTCGGTTGTCGATTCGGGCAATTGGCGCGGCGAACTTACGTTGGTCACCTCCGACGGCGCTGCCATTCCGGTTTCGGCGATGCTCGTTGCCCACGTTGATGACTCAGGCGGCTACGAGGCGATTTCGATCGTGGCTCGTGATCTCACCGAACTTCGCGCAACGCAAGAGCAGCTGGCCGAGTCCGAAAACCGTATGCACGCGTTGGTAGAGAATTCTGCCGACCTCTTGGTGCTCGTCGCCGGCGATGGCACGGTCAAATATGCATCACCTGCGGTGGAACGGGTGCTCTCGCATCCGCCGGGAAGCCTCGACGGAATCGACATCATCGAACTCGTACATCCCGAGGACCTGCAGCGCGCCTATGACCTTGCGGGCGTCGTATCGGAGAACTCGACAGAAACGCCGGTGAGCGCAGAACTACGAATCGCGCACGGCGACGGGTCGTATCGCCACCTGGAGATCACGGCGAACAACCTGATCGACAATCCAGCGGTGGGCGGCATCGTGTTGAACGCTGCCGACATAACCGACCGTGTTGCCGCGACCGCACAGCTCGAAGAGCAGGCCTATCACGACGACCTCACCGGGCTTCCCAACCGCGCCCTGCTGATCGAGCGGCTCCGCGATGCCCTCTACCGAGCAAACCAACGTCGGATGCTCGTCGGGCTCCTTTTCCTCGATCTCGATCGCTTCAACGTCGTGAACGAGTCGCTCGGACACCTTGCGGGCGATGAGCTACTGAACGAAGTAGCAAAGCGGATGCAAGACGTGGTTCGCCCGGGTGATGTCGTTGCTCGCCTTGGCGGTGATGAGTTTGCAGTAGTCGTGCAGGACATGTTGCGTCGTGGCGACGCCGTTGTTCTGGCACGCCGAATTCGTAAGGCACTCACCCAGCCCATCACGGTCATGGGCCAGACAGCGGTGATCACCACCTCGATTGGCATCGCCATCGCAGAGGGAGGCGAACAACCCCAAGACCTACTTCGCGACGCCGATACCGCAATGCACCGGGCGAAGAAGAAGGGCCGTGACGTCGCTGTTGTCTTCGACGATCACCTTCGCGATCAGGCGATTCGTCGCCTCGAGGTAGAGAACAAGCTTCGTGCCGCCCTCGATGCCGACGCCCTTGTAGTGCACTATCAACCTGTGCTCGATATCGCCACCGGCAAACTCGCTGGCGCCGAGGCATTGGTCCGGCTTCGCAACGACGACGGATCGCTCGTCATGCCCGGAAGCTTCATCGACGTCGCAGAGGACTCCGGCCTGATCTCTCAGCTGGGGCATCAGGTGCTCGTGAAGTCGATCCGCCAAGCTGCCGAGTGGACGGCGCTCAAGGTCCCCGGCCAAGCGCCGCCGTCGGTCGCAGTAAACGTCTCGGCACGCCAGCTCACCGATCCCGAGTATCCCGACATCTTGCATCAGGAGCTCGTGAGCGCCGGGCTCGCACCTCAGCAACTGTCCCTGGAACTGACCGAGAGCGCACTTATCGAGGGCAACCCAACCACGGAGGCCTCGTTGCAAAAGCTCCGTGACCTCGGGGTTCGTATTGGCCTCGATGATTTCGGCACCGGGTTCTCGTCTCTTGCCTACCTCAAGCGCTTCCCGATCAGCTTCTTGAAGATCGACCGGAGTTTCGTAAATGGATTGGGCCAGGACGACGACGACTCCGCCATCGTGCGTGCGACCATCGCTCTCGCTCACGGTCTAAACCTTCGGGTCGTTGCCGAAGGCGTCGAAACCGATGATCAACTCGGACAGCTAGCGGCCTTGAATTGCGAATACGGGCAGGGATACCTGTTCTCCAAGCCAATCGACCCTGTGGAGTTCCAGAATTTCCTCGGTAAACGGTGGGCGTCCTAGACCGAGCCGGTTGGCTGCTCTAGGTAGCGTTGCTCAGCAGCTCTCGAAGCGTTCGAAATGCTCGACCACGATGACTGATCGCGTGTTTGGTTTCTGACGGCATCTGGGCGAACGTTTGGCCGACACCCTCGCTTGGCAAGAAGATCGGGTCGTAGCCAAAGCCGCCGTCGCCTGCCGGCTCTAGAGAGATTTGCCCTTCGACCACTCCGTGGGCAACGAGTTCTTTGCCATCGGGAAAATGCATCATCGCCACCGTGCGAAAGCGAGCGGTGCGGTCGCCAGCGGGCACTCCACGTAGAACACTCAGGGTCTTGGCCACGTTGTCGGCATAGGTCGCGTTATCTCCGGCAAAACGGGCGGTGTGTACGCCCGGGGCTCCATCTAGGTGATCGATCTCAAGCCCGGTGTCATCGGACATGGCAGGCAAACCGGTCGCCTGAGATATTGCGACCGCTTTGAGCCGTGCGTTTCCCTCGAGGGTGTCCGCGTCTTCGACGATCTCGCCGATCTCATCGGGTCTTCCAACAATGTCGACCAGGTCGCCCATCATGAGCGAGATTTCGGCCACTTTGTCGGGGTTCGCGCTCGCCATTACGACGCGCAGAAGTTCAGCCATGATCAGCGGCCCGGAAGCTCCGCCGGAGGCACTGCAAGGAGGCCTCGTTGGGCTTCGGCTAGCGAAGCGATGCCGCCGGAGGCGAGATCGAGCATGGCGTCCAATCGGTCGCGATCAAAGACCGCGCCTTCGGCGGTTCCCTGCACTTCAATGAAGTTGCCAGAACCGTCCATGACCACGTTCATGTCGACCTCGGCCGCTGAATCCTCGACGTACGGAAGGTCGAGCATCGGGGTGCCATCGACAATCCCAACCGACACTGCGGCACATTCGCTCAGCAATGGGAGGGCATCGAGCTCACCGGCCTGGACCAGGCGGGTGAGAGCATCGTGTAGCGCGATATAGCCACCGGTGATCGATGCGGTTCGGGTGCCTCCGTCGGCTTGGAGCACGTCGCAATCGATCACAATTTCGCGCTCGCCTAGCGCCTTCATATCGACAACGGCGCGCAGGGAGCGGCCGATGAGTCGCTGAATCTCCTGGCTACGTCCGCTGACCCGACGGCGAATGCGTTCAGGGCTTGAGCCGGGAAGCATCGAATACTCTGCGGTCACCCAACCTTTGCCACTATCGCGCATCCAACGCGGAACATCGTCGGAGACCGAGGCGGTACACAGCACTCGGGTTCGTCCAAAGGAGACCACGACCGACCCTGCGCAGGTATCGACGAAGTCACGGTGAAAGCTCACCGGACGCATCTCATCGTTTTGACGTCCATCTACACGAGTCATCGCACTTCCGTTCTGGGGGCCGGTCATTCTATGGATCAGGCAACTGGTAGTTCGGGCTGCACGTTATCGCCGCCCCCACACAACCATTCAAAACGCAAAGATGCCCGGTCCTAACCAGGACCGGGCATCTCCCCCCTGAGCTCCCCCAACAAGGCTCGAGGGCCGCCGTCTATGACTACGTGTCGTTTTCTCTATGTTTGCCTACGTTGTGACCATTCGGGGGTCGGCTAGGACAACCGGGCTGCCTGATCGACCATGTCGGCGAAGTTGTCGAACTCGTCGGTATCAACATCACGGCTGAGGTCGTTTACCTCGTCTGCGAGATCGATGAGATCGACGTCGTCGGCGTAGGGGTTGTCACGCAGGATTTCGGCGAAGGCCGCAACAACGGTGGCTTGGCGGAAATCGACCGGCGTTTGTGTCCATCGAGGCTCGATGTCTCGCAGGTCGATGTCCTCGTCAATTTCTACGACTTCACCAGTGTCGGGGTCTTCCCAGCGAAGACGAACCACACCAAGCTCGGCACGATCATCGATGGTCACGTCTCGGTTGAGCACGATCTCATAGATCGCCGTTGCCTGGTGCCCTGCGCCAAGTTCGCCAGCATCAACTTCATCGTTGCGGAAATCGCTGTCTCGGACACCACGATTCTCGTAGCCAATGAGGCGGTACTCATCGACGACCGACTCATCGAACTCGACCTGGATCTTTGCGTCGATGGCTGAAGTGATGAGCGTCGAGGTCAACTCGTCGGAGAAGAGACGTTCGGCTTCCTCGATGGTGTCGACGTAGCTGAAGAAGCCGTCGCCCTGATCGGCGAGTTGCTCCATAGTGGTGTCGTTGAAACCGTTGAGACCAAAGCCCACGGTGACGAGGCTGATTCCGGCGTCTGCATCTCGGCGAAGCCGATCGGAGAGCTGATCGACGTTCGTGATGCCGGCGTTTGCGAGACCGTCTGATGCAACGATGACTCGGTTGACGCCATCGTCACGGAACGCTTCACGAGCGAGCTCGTAACCAGTGTCGAGGCCTGCCTGGAGGTTGGTGTTACCACCGGATCGCATGCTGTCGATTGCATCGAGGATCCGGTCTCGCTCACGAACCTCGGTCGGCTCGAGGATGATCCCGGAGTCACCCGAATAGGTAACGATGGCGACCGTGTCATCACGATCGAGCTCCTCGACAAGAATTGAAAGCGACTCACGGACGAGACCGAGACGCTCGGGACCAGCCATGGATCCGCTGGTGTCGACCACGAAGGTGAGCGCCACCGGCTGACGTTCGGCGTCTTCGATCACTTCAGCCTGAACCCCGACCCGTACGAGGAAGTTATCTTCGGAGAAGGGCGATGGTCCCCCGTCGACGACGACGTCGAGACCATCACGCGGTGCGTCATAGTCGTAGTTGAGGGCATTGACGTACTCCTCTACCCGGACAGATTCACGAGGTGGGAGGTCCCCTCCATCGAGGAAACGACGTCCAATCGTGAAGCTTCCAGTGTCGACGTCAAGGGCGAAGGTGGACTGGTTGTCTCGATCGGTATCGATGAACTCACGAATGCCATAGTCGGTGAAGCGCGGGTCGGTGCTCTGCCGTTGTTCGGGCTCCACGACATCTCCGTCAACGTCGACGGTGCCGAAGAGGCCGCCGCCGTCAGTGGACTCCTCCTCGATCCCTTGGAACGGCTGATCGGCAGCATCAGCTGTGGCCGTCGGCGGGGCGGCAGCGCGTTCTGGCTGTGAGGAATCGCCGTCGTCGTCTTCCATTGCCTCCTCATCAGCGCTTTCAACGAAGGACGCCTCGTCATCTCCAGAGTCGTCGTCGGCGTCGTCAGCGTCGTCGGCATCAGCGGAGACTGCGTCCGTAGCTCGGTCGCTAGCATCGGAGACTGCCTCGGCAGTGTCGCTACCGCCAGAACCACAGGCGCTGGCGATGAGCGCTAGCGCAAGTAGGGCGGACAGCAGACGAAACAAAGAACGGCCGCCGCGTCGCTTCTCGGATGGGGTTTGGGTGTTGGTTGTAGTAGCCATGGGATCTGTTACGTGGCGGTTCCCACGCCGGTTCCCAGAATCGCCAGACTTTTCTATGACGAATCAGTTACATCCGCTCTAAGCATTGATATATCAACGCAGAAAGAACAGCGATTGAGCTACGAAAAAATCGTCAAACCCGGTTCAGCAACCGAAATCTGGCCCGAAAAGGTAGTCCTCGCCGAGATCTCTCGATCGGCCGAATCGTGCCCCGGAGGCACATGGGTGATCACGAGGTGCCCAACGTCGGCGGCCGTTGCGCGAGTCCCAGCTTCTCGACCCGACACATGTGGAATGCCTGTGTCCTCCAGACTCTCCGGCAACGTTGTCTCGTAGACGAACACATCGATCTTCTCGTCGAATGCCTCTGGAGACCATCCCGGTCCGGTGTCGGCCGAATACCCGATCGTCGCGTCGGCGGACCGGGCGAGAATCGCCAAGGTCTCTACGGGGTGGTCGGTCTCAGAGAACGAAAAGGAAACATCGCCGATCGTTAGTGCGGAGTCGGCGGTGATCGTGGTCCAGCTGAACGCTGTCGAGGCAGCCTCGGGGCTGACCGTGTCGAGCAGTCGCTTCGTGCCAGCGGTTCCGTACGTGGGAACGCCCGCACGCTCTATGCCATAGCGATAGGCGTGGTAGAGGATTGGGAGTTCCGTCCAGTGGTCGGGGTGCTCGTGGGAGATGATGATGGCATCGAGTGCGGCGAGATCGATGTGGCGCTGCAGTTCGATACTCGAACCCGGGCCTGCGTCGAGAAGCACCGATGTCGTGGGGGTACGAACGAGATAGGACGAGCACGAGCTACCAGTGGAGCTATAGGTACCCGAACAGCCGATAACGGTTATTCGAAACCCCTCAGGGTCGGCGGTCATGGGCGTTCCTCTCCCGTCCAATGTTGCACGTTGGAGACCTCGGAGCCGAGGAGCAGTTGCCCAATGCGTGCGAACTCTTCCACGTCACCAGAAGACAAAAATATTGGTTTCACTTGCTCACCACTTCGTGACGTACCTTCGCGTTCGAGCATGGCGCGGACTTGAAACGCTGTCTCGTCGGCGGACGAGACCAGGACCACATCGCGGCCTAAAACGTCGCCGATCGTTCGAGCCAAGAAGGGGTAGTGGGTACATCCCAGCAACAACGCATCGACCTTGGCATCGACAACGGGCGACAGTAGACGTTGTGCGAGCACACGCACCTGATCGGAAGCAAGTTCACCCCGCTCGACAAATTCGACAAAGCCAGGGCACGCCGCGCAGGTAAGCGTCACCGTTGGGTCTACATCGCCAACCGCCTTTTGGTATGCGCCGGACCCGATCGTGCCGACGGTGCCAATCACCCCAACCCGGTGCGATTCGCTGACCTGCAATAACGATCGAACCCCGGCGTCGATGACACCGACGACAGGCCGATCGAAGCGGTCCTGTAGGAGTTCCAAGGCTGCCGCCGACGCGGTGTTGCACGCGACGACCACCATCTTCACATCGTGATGATCGACCAACCACTGCGCGATTTCCTCAGAGAAGGTCTGTACATCGACCAGCGGCTTCGACCCGTAGGGATAGCGAGCGGTGTCGCCCACATAGACGAGGCGTTCTTCGGGCAGAAGGTCGATGAGCGCCCGAGCGACCGTGAGCCCACCAAAACCACTATCAAAAACGCCGATCGGTCTGGGATCCATCACGGCCAATGCTAGGTCGCTTCGCTACTAGTGATGACAAGTTCCACCGGGTCGCCTTGTTTGAAGTGCCACACGCGAATCTGCGGGACGAAGCCTTGGAGAGAGATCAAGACATGGGCGAAGTGCGACTTAGGGTCATAGATGCCAGCATCCTCTCGGTCTCGCAGCGATGGTGTTGGCGGGCCCGCAGGGTGTGAATGGAAAATGGCAATGATCTCGAGACCATCGGAGTCGATTTGGCCTTCGGCATCGATCATCGATTGGCCATCGAGCGCAAAGGTCGTCGGCGACGCTCCAGCGTTTTTCACCGGGTAGACGGCGAGCGCCTGCAGCGAGTCATCGCGACGTCCGGCCACATATCCGCAGACCTCGTTAGGCAGACCAGCACGGGCGATAGCGATCAAACGATCGCGCAGATCGGCAGGAATTTCGATCGAGTGCACCTGTGAAGGTTACGATCGGATGCGTGGCAACCAAGAACGCAAACAAGCGAGCCAAGAACGGTAAGCAGAAGCCAACGATTCGCGGCATCGAAAAGAAGCTTGTCGCCACCAACCGACGCGCCCGGCGCGACTTTGAAATTACCGACGTGTACGAATGCGGCATGGTACTGCGCGGATCTGAAGTGAAGTCTCTTCGCGAAGCTCAGGTCCAGATGACCGAGGCCTACGGTCGCATCGACGACGGAGAGATGTGGCTCCTCGGCCTGAACATTTCGCCATACGCATCGACCGGATCTGCGTCCTTTGGGCACATTCCCGACCGCCATCGAAAGTTGCTGTTGCATCGGAGCGAACTCGACAAGATCGACGCCAAGGTCAGTCAGGGACGGCTCGCCCTCGTCCCGCTCTCGATTTACTTCATCAACGGGAAGGCCAAGGTCGAAATCGGGGTTGGCCGAGGCAAGCGCGAATTCGACCGACGCCAAGACATCGCCGAGCGCGACGCCGACCGCGAAGCCGCCCGTGCCATTTCGCGTGCGAACCATCGACAGCAATACCCCTACTAACCACCTTCAACGACCACGACTCAGGAGCCAACATGATCAACAACACCGATGCCTGGAAGAACCTCGCCGACCTCGCCGTTGCGCAAGCCTCCACCACTCTTCGAGATCGCTTTGCAGCAGATCCGTCCCGAGCCTCTGGCCTTACCCTCGATGCCGACGGCCTGATCGTCGACCTCTCCAAACATCTGGTCGATGCCGATGTCATCGCAGCTCTTGTCGCTTTGGCCGAAGAAGCCGGGCTGCCCGAACGAATCGAAGCGATGTTCACCGGCGAGCACATCAACTCAACCGAGGACCGCTCGGTGCTACACACCGCGCTTCGACTTCCCAAAGGCAGCGAGCTCGTCGTCGATGGTCAAGATGTCGTGAGCGACGTCCATGCGGTTCTCGATCACATGGGCCGTTTCGCAACATCGGTGCGCGACGGCGAATGGAAGGGCCACACCGGCAAAGAAATCACGACGGTGATCAACATCGGCATCGGCGGTTCAGATCTTGGACCACTCATGGCCTACCGGGCCCTCGAAGCATCACGCCATGAGCGGATCGAGTGCCGCTTCGTATCCAATGTCGACGGATCACATCTGCATCAAGCGCTCCAAGGCGCTGACCCCGAGACAACGTTGTTCATCGTTGCATCAAAGACGTTTACCACCCTTGAAACACTCGCCAACGCACACAGCGCACGGAGCTGGTTGCTCGAAAACCTCGGCGGCGACGAGTCGGCAATCGCCAAACACTTCGTTGCCCTCTCGACCAACGCTGAAGGCGTAGGCGCATTCGGCATCGACACCGCCAACATGTTCGAATTCTGGGACTGGGTCGGCGGCCGCTACAGCATGGATTCAGCCATTGGATTGTCGATCATGTTGGCCGTAGGCCCAGACTCCTTCGCCGAAATGCTTGCCGGCTTTCACGCAATGGACATCCACTTCCGCACCGCCCCACTCGCCGAGAACGTGCCAGCGCTCCTTGGGCTCATCGGCGTCTACTACCGCAACTTCCTCGACTACCCGACCCATGCTGTGCTCCCCTATTCCCAGCTACTCGACCGTTTCCCTGCGTACCTGCAACAGCTCGACATGGAGAGCAACGGCAAGCAGGTGCGTCTTGATGGCGACGGTGTCGACTACGACACGGGCGCGATCGTGTGGGGAGAGCCGGGAACAAATGGCCAGCACGCCTTCTACCAACTGATCCATCAGGGAACCACGCCGATTCCTGCGGACTTCATTGGCTTCTACGAGCCGGACTTCCCCGCGATTGACCACCACGATGCGTTGATGGCCAACCTGTTCGCCCAAGCCGAGGCACTCGCCTTCGGCAAGACCGCTGACGAAGTACGCGCCGAAGGGGTCGCCGACGACCTCGTGTCACACAAGTCCTTCCCGGGTAACCGCCCGAGCACCATGATGATGGCTCCGAAGTTGACCCCATTTGTCCTCGGTCAGCTCATTGCGCTCTACGAACACCGCACCTTCACCCAAGGTGTCGTGTGGGGCGTCAACAGCTTCGATCAATGGGGCGTTGAGCTCGGCAAGGTGCTCGCCACGGCCATCATCCCCGAACTCGAGAATGGGTCAGCGGAGTTGACGCACGACAGCTCGACGAATGCGCTGATCGAGCGCTACCGCGCTCATCACAACCGCTAAGGGCAATACGGGGCGCTGGTCGCTTCGGCTATTGATCTTGGAAAATCTGAAGCACGCCCGAGTACGCGCTCACCCAGACATCCGACGTGGATTCGTCGACGGTGATACCGATTGGCTTGTCTGCTACTTGCAACTCCTGCACCTCTTCGAATGAAGCGGTGAGGATCTTGGAGAGCGTGTCGGAGTTGTAATTGACCACGTACAGGGCCTCTCCATCGAGCGAGATCGCCATCGACCGAGGAGCGTCGCCAGTGCGCACTTCCTGAAGCACCTCGCCGGTAGCAGCATCGACCTTGACCACGGTGCCTTCGCCATTGAGCGTGACAAACAGCGTTGAGTCATCGGGGCTGACGATCACCGAACGAGGGCCGCGGCCAATGTCGGTAAGCCACTGGACGTCAATATCGGTAAGACCTGGAGTGCTCGCCGGGTACCCACCGAGGTTCACCGCGTCATCCGGATCGAGCCCGTCCAAGGAAATCTTTGCGATATCGGTTCCGCCCATTTGGGTGACGTAGGCCGTCGAGGAGTCACTCGTGATCGCAACGCCACGGGGATGGCGTCCCATGTTGATGCGAGCCACTTCCTGACCAGATTGTGTATCGACGATGCTCGCATCGAAACTGCACCAGTTCGACACCACAATCCATCGATCGTCGGGGCTCACGGCCAGGAACTTCGGTACCGCACCGACCTCGATGACCTGATCGATCTCGAGGGTGGCGGTGTCGACTCGGTAGAGGAAGCTGTTGTCCCAACCCGTGTTGCCGCACTGATCGTTGGGTTGGGCGCCAAAGGATGTTCCGTACATCGCGTAGTTGGACACATAGACGTACTGGCCATCAGAGGTCGCCGCGGCTTCCACTGGAGCGCCCCTCGCAACGCCCAGCTCAGGGCGCCCGAAATCGGCAAAGTCAACCTGGTCGTTGATCGTCTTTAGAAGTGACCCCTCGTCGTTATAGACCGTGACCGTGTGGCGATACATCATGTTTTGGGCAAAGAACAGTCCGTTGCCAACCGACGTGACCGACTTTGGGGCGATATCACCAAAGACGGAATCGACCCGAGACAGTTCCCGTTCCGAGAGAGGGATCGTGGAGGTCGGCGCTGACGGAGCAGTCGTGGACGTCCTGGTCGATGTGGTCGGCGCCACGGTCGGCGGAGGCGCAACCGTTGGCGCCACGGTCGCAGCAACCGAATCGGGCGTTACGGCTGGTACTTCGACAGCACTCGACACCTCGACGGGTATTTCCGCCGCAACCGACACCGTCGATGTTTGGGTATCGAAAAGCCAACCAAGAAGACCCAGCAATATCAGAGCTCCGAGGAAACCTAGGTACGCGATTGCCGACTGACGCTGCTCGCGAGTCTGGGCATCGATGCGCGCTCGTGGCTTCGGCAACGCAGGCACGGGCGACACGCGATCCGGCCGAGGGCCGGGGCGTGGGCGTTCCCGTGGGTAGTCGTGTGATGCCGCCACAGCCGCCATGCTATTCGCCCGCCGGCACCAAGGTGGGTTCAGGGGCCAGTTCCCGCGATTCTCCGAACACGCCTTGAGTCATCGACGCGGTACCCTGACTAGTCCGAGCTCGCCTCGGAGTTTCTTGACAAGCGAGATCGACGTTGCGTTCCAATTGGGATGCGTCGTCGAACTTGCACTTATGGGGCTGATCGGTTTCGACGTTGGAGCCGGAAGTTTCTTCGTGCGACCGGAGTTGCTCAGACTCCTTAAACAGGGCAAACACAGAGACGCCAATCAGGACGATCTCGCTCTCGCCGTCTAACTTTTA
>CAYTUB010000086.1:0-12397 GCA_964441145.1 uncultured Acidimicrobiales bacterium | reverse complement strand
GCGGTGTCGGGAGCGGTGGTGGGATCGACCGGGTCGATGTCTTCGCCCGGCAGCGTCGTTTCCGTGAGCGGTGGGGAGGCCTCGTCGGTCGGTGGGAGTGCGGTGTTGGTGGTAGGGGCCGAATCTGGCGCGGGTGGCTCGGTTGTGGCGAGCGGGGCTGTCGTGTCGACGATCGTCGACGTGGTGGTGTTCGTGACGGTGGTAGTTGTGGTGGCCGTCTCTGTGGCGTCCTCGAAAGGGCGTGCCGTTGCGGCCTCGCCGGTTTGATTCGTGGAGAGGGCGAACACGCCGATCGTGGCGATGACTGTGAGTGCAGCGACGATAACTGCGGGGCGGAACAAGGTTCGGTTGGTCTCTGCGTCGGCGGCGAGCATGGTTGATCGCAACGTCGCTTCGAGCCGGTTGGTAAATGCCGGATCGGCCGGAGGGGTCGGCTGGCTGGCCCACTGGTCGAGTTTGCGATCCAGGTCGTCAGACATCGTAGTCTCCTTCTCGTCGGTCGAGTTCCCGGCGAAGCGCCTTCGTCGCTCTCGAGAGCACCACGGAGAACGCGGAACTAGTCAGCCGCATCGCTGACGCGGCTTGGCCGATTTCGAGCTCGGCGAGGTAGCGCAGCGCGATCGCCTGTTGATAGCGAGGGTTGAGTGCATCGAGGGCACGACGGAGCTGGTCTACGTTGGGTTCGAGTGCCGCATACGCGTCGGCAGCGCTCTGAACTTCGCCGGGGGCGAGCGTCGCTGCCGCTCGCTGGCCACGCTCGGAACCGAACCGACTTTCTTTCCGGTGGTGGGCAATGGTTTGACGCGACGCGATTCGGAACAACCAGGGGGCGAACCCGCCGCTTCGCCAGCTGAATCGGTCGAATGTTCGAAGCGCCGCTTCGAACGTTGCGGCGCAGATGTCCTCGGCAGCCTCCACACTGCCGGTGCGCCGATATGCAAACGAATGCACGCGGTCCACGTATCGCCGGTACAGCTCGGCGAACGCGTCCGGGTCGTGGGCTGCGCGCGCCACAAGGGCCCGCTCGTCGGAAAGAGGTTCCTCCTCCATCTCAACAAGCGTGGCCCCTAGCGCGGCGTATGAGGTGGACGCTTCCGTAGCGGTCTTCAATCGAGGAACGCTTGGGGACGCCGTGCCCATCGTCATCGCGAACGTCTCACATTCCCTAGCGGAAGCGAACTCGCTGGACTCGGGTTCGGCCAACGATCTCTCCGTCGCCATCGAGAGCGATCACCGCGTAGCGAACGAGCACCGCATCGTCAGGAACGTCGTCGCGGGCGACGGCGGTGTTGTTATCGAACGTGCCGACGAGCTCTCGGTCGCCCCGGTCGACAATGCGCCACAGCTGGTAGGCGCGGGCGTCTTCGGTGGTGCTCCAACGGCAGGCAGCCACTTGGCCGTTGGCATCGGATTCCCCGCCAGCGCAACCGAGGGAGAGTGCGGTTATCGGGGTCGGTCGCTCGATCGGCTCAATTGCTTCGCGGGCGGGTTGGCTCCCGACAGTCGCCGCGGCGAGTGGGGCCGTCGCAGTGAATACGAGCAGCAGGGCCGTGGCGGCGGCGAACAGCATCTTGTGGAGGTAACGATGCATGGGGTGTCCTTTCGACAAGTGACAGACGCGGTGCCTGTCACCCCATACATCGCGGACCTCGCGGCGACATTGCAGTCGCGTCAGAAGTTTTTCCGATACCTCGTCCAACGGTCTTGACACGTGTTGGCCGATGCCCACGGCGGCTTAAGACCAAGGGTTTCTTGTACGCCCCCCGGGACTTGAACCCGGAACCTGCGGATTAAGAGCGAACGTCCCGACGTGGCGTCTGGTGCCCTCTGATGTCCTACATTGTCGATTTCGCAGGGTTGAGGCGCGATACGAGTTGGGCTTCGTGTCCTCTGTTACCCGCTGATATCCCACATTCACGGAACTGTCGTGACACTCTCGTGACATCGGCGCAATTGCGCGCTTTAGCCGAACCACCGGCGAGGTGCAGGCCCACCGCTGGTTCGTTGACTTCGACCTCCATGAGCAAGCGACCCAGAAACGGTAACTAAGAGGTCGATTCGCAGGTAGGTCGCGGCTGTCGACAACGCGGCGTTCACGTCCGCACCAAAGTCCAGCAGTTGTGGGTCGACGTTCGGCTCGGCGTGCATCGTCCCACCGAATCCGCTGTTGACGGCGAATCGCCGCGTGATGGCGTCCGGCCGAGCGCAGGTGAGAACACTACAGCGAAGTAGGCGAGCGAGGTCTCGCACGACGCGATTCCGGGGACGAACTGCTGGGTGAGGATCCCTCGCGGCTCGCCTTCGCTCCCACAGTAGCCCCCTGAAAAGCCGGTGCCTCGAGATTTTCCAGCGAAAAGGAAGTTCCGATTTGACATTGTGCTTGAAATTGTGCTGGGGTGATATCGCTAGCGTTACCGGAAGGTTTCAAGCGCAAGCGCGACTAACACCGTACATCAACTATCAGCCAGGAAGAGAACCTCACATCATACGTCTTACGCTATTGAACTATCGGACTGTGCTCTTGTAGTTCTTGGCCGCGGAGTTGACCAGTTTCTCTTCCTGGCGGAGGGAGACGATCATGACTAACCACCGACTTTTAACCGAGCCTGAGAAGGCACGAGTAGCAGAACTGAACCTTAGAACAACCGCAGGGGGGCAACCGCCCGAGCTCGCGATACCGATGATCTGCGACCTCTTGTCGCGCTGTACAGAGTTTATTTCCCATCACCGAAACTTTCGTCCGCCACAAGCGAAGACCTACCTCCAAGATATGGGAGGCTTAACCTCGAGTCTCGTTCGACATCACGTGTCAATCGGCAACGACCCACAAGTTGCTATCGCGTCCGTGTCGGGGCTTGATGAGTCGCTTTCACGGCTCGGGAAGATCTGCGGGCTTCCGCCACGAGACACGGCAGAGACTACATGGCTCTTCGGGGAAGGCTTTTCATTTACTGCCACCATTGGAGAACGCGAGTTCGGGCGATCAGTACGAACCATCAACCAGCTTTTAGGCGACATCTCTGAGATGCTCAGGCCGGTAGCGGATGGGGACTACGAGTGGCTCGATTCGCGGCAAGTGCTGGAGCGTGCCGAAGCCCTCATGTCGGAGGTCAGGACCGAGTACAACCGGTTCCGTTTGAAGGATGGTGGTATGCCATTCGCAATGACCGGGGAGGAGTTCGTTTTCATGCGTGACTTTTTGGGTCCTTACGACGTGGGCGCGCAGACACTCACCGGGCCAAACGCTGCTTTTACGCCAGGTCCGATGCGAATCGACTCTGTACTGGGTACAGCCGACTCAGACTTCTTGGCGTACCTCAGCCTAGGCACGAAGTTGTTGTCGAAGAAGTCGCGGCAGCTGGTGGAGGCGGATTCTCGTGGTCCGTCAGTCCTGGACGCGTTTATCTCCGAGACCGGGATGTCTGAGCAGAAGTTAATTGCCACGCCCGACACCGAAGTCGCTGCGGTCCTGGCATCAATGCCAGACAGCGACAACTACATCAACAGTCTGGCTTCCTTCCGCAAGATACGGACTACCTACGCGACGGCGTCGGCAGCTCACCTTCAGGCCATTAAGACCTACCTTACCGACCTCGAGCAAAAACTGTCGCCAGCGCTGCTCGATAGACTCGTCGTGCCATTCTCCGCTGGCACAGGTGGGAACGGTCACGACCACACGGCGCGCTTGGTGGAAATGAGGGCGGCTGGTGAAGTGGAAACCAAGCTCGTTAATGCCGCCGAACTTATCGGCGAAGCGGCGGCAGCATGAGAAATGAGTGGCGCAGGGTTGGTACCGTGCTGTCGATCTCACGGTTTCCCGTGAAGGCGTTTAGGGGCGAGAGCATCGACCGGGCTCACCTCGGTTGGCACGGCATCGATGGTGATCGGCGATGGGCGCTCTATCGCGTCGATTCCGTGTCAGGCCTGCCGTGGGCATCAGCTCGTCGATTTCCGGTGCTATCGACATATGAAGTTCTCGGAGAACCTCTCGTGCCTCGTGTTCTTCTTGATGATGGAGGTGTTCGTCCATTTAGCAGCCCAGATGTCGCTGAGGTGATGTCGTCTGTCCTTGCCGAGAACGTGCGTCCTTTTCAGCTTTGGCGCGGGACATACGACTCCATGCCCCTTTCGATCGTCACGACCAGCTCCGTTGATTCACTGTCGTCCCATGTTCAACATGATCTTTCGTTGGAGCGGTTCCGCTCCAACCTCGTAATTGATGATGAGACTGACCGTGCCTTTCCAGAAGAAAAGTGGGTCGGGAGCGAGATACGGTTCGGCAAAGGGTCTGACTCCGCGCGGCTTCGTCTGGATCGCAAGACCGAGCGCTGTAACGTTATCGACGTGGACCCTGCGACGGGCAAAGCAGACGCCCCAGCTTTCGAGGCCATAGCTGACCTGAGGCGCAAGAACCTTGGGGCTTACGGCAGTACGGTCCGGCCCGGCCAAATTGAAGTTGGTATGGAGGTTTTGCTACGAGTCTGAGAAGTCCTTCTGCGACTTCTCAATAAGGGAGCGAAGAGAGGTTTCGTGAGCGCCGTTAGTTGCTTTGGCTCGGTCCCAGATGAATTCGTGAACGTGCTTAAAGTACTGGACGCTATCGGCTCGCGAAACGGCACCATCGCGGAGTTGCGCTAGCTGCCTTCGCGGTTCTGGATCACGCTTCGAGCCTACGAAGAAAATGTTCCCTGGGCGTTGATTCTCGACATCAAAGGAGACCATGATCCAGTTTCGCAAGATTCCATTCAGCAATCGGTCATCATCAATCAGCCGAACTTCATATGAGAAATTCTTCTGATCTTGAAGGTCCGCCAAATGCAGCAGGTGATCCTGGCGTTGTTTGAGAGATAGGCCAGAGCCACCATACGGAAAGCCTGCGTCTTCTGGCTCATCGCTGAGGTATTTCTCAATTGAAGATCGTGTGTTTATGTCTCGGTAGGGAGATCCCGCCTGGCAAGCGTCGATCATTCCGGCGTACCTCACCCGATTGAATGCTTCAAGCTGCGTAATCTGTGGCTGAACTGTTGAGCTCGAGGTGTGCTGATTGCGCCACAGTGCGAAGTATTGAGTGGAGAGCTCCAGGGGCATCGTCGACATGAGCGGGCCGTTTGACTTTACCGTGTACCGGGCCATGGAAGCCCCAGCCTCAGAGACCGACATCTGGTGGTCGAGTGCGACGAAGGTGTCGCTAGGTGCATCAGTGTCTGAAACCGGCAGGTCTTCACGATCCAACAGGTCGCCGCTGTCAGAAGGCTGAGCCCACGCGCGGCAGCGCTCGAAGAGCTCGCTGGCTGCCGCCTTTCTCTCCTCGCCAGCGCCATCCATCTTGTAGCTAAATGCTAAGTCGTCGAGCAGAGAAGGCTTTATCGCACCGCCGTCGTCCGAGCGGCTCGACCGCCGCACACTCCTTACTTGCCGGGTGATTCGATCTTCGCTGGGAAACAGCTGGACAACACCGATCCCTTCAGCTGCGACGAAGTCTGGAGCGCTATCGAGTACATCCACGGCCAGCCGGAGCTCTCCTACGGTCTCGAGGTCCACGAAGAGAGAGGACAACAATTCTGCCTGCTCCAACTGCTTGAGTGAGACACCTTGTTTCCGCCGCCTGATCGTCTGAACGACTGTCCAACCTCTGGCCAGGGCCGCCGCTCGCGCACGCTCCCAGGCGAGTCGGATTTCTCCCGAAAGATCCGATGACTGTTGAAAGGCGCGCGCCGTGACTATCACCAACGGAGATTTCCCAGCGCTTTCAATGCTCTGCGGGTCAGTTGATGCCGCTGCTTCGAGCAGATCTACCGCTAGTCCGAGGCTGCTCTTTCGAGGTCTTGTTCCATGCTTGGTGACACGAAAGGAGTCGAGTCCTTGAGAGTAGGCGTTCGAGATTGTGGCTGAAGGAGTGCCCCAAGATAGGTGAGCAAGCAAACAGAGAGCGACGAACTCAGGTTGGATGACTTCAGTCTTCGCTTCTGCTCTTATTTGGTGAGCGCGTTTCAATATTTTGAGAAGATTGTCTTGCAATTCCTCTAAGGGCTGAAGTGTGATCCCTTCTTGCCCGCCGTCGGTGTCTGTCTGTTGAGAATCTAGGTATTGGAGGTACCTGTGCCGGAACTCGTCGATTCTTTGTTGCTTTCCGTTGAGCACCCGGGGCAAGTACCGGGTCACCCCAGATTCAAACTCGGACACATCACGCTGTCTTCCCCGCAGCTGTCTCGCGACCTCTTTTTGCGTAATCCCCAAGGCAACCCGCCGACCATTGACGTGTGCGCCCAAGAGACGAGCGAGTTGACTTTCAACGTATCGATGTGGCAATCGGGTTTCCGCCAGTCGTTGAGGATGTTCAGTACGGACGCGACTCGGGGCCGACCCGAAGGCCAGCCCCGAAAACACCGTACACGCCAGAATTGGATAGAACCTAGTCTAACGCGCCGATATCCGAACTATATGTCGGATAGGCGTTCAGTGCAACTCGGGGTTGGTTGATTTCACATCGCCACATTCGCCGCACATTAGCCGCCGCTAGGACACAACGATACAGCTCTGGCAACACCAAGCAAAGTCTGCTAGCACTCTGCTGTCGAGAGTGCCAACGCTGTCGAGTCGACGCCAGCCCGTGATGTCCGGCGACGCAGAGGGGCAGACCTCCCCAAGCCTCACGCTGGGCATCAAGTCTGCGGGAGAAGCCGCTACATCTCAAGAGCTCTACCGTACGCTCAGCTCGACGGGAGGCATGAACGACGACCCACTCGGTCCCGACACCGTTCAGCGCGTACACCGGGTCATTCATAGAGCCCTCGTCGACGCCGAACGCACAGACCCCATCTCCGTCCGCATCCCTAGAGCTTCTTGATCCGGAGGCGGACTGGACTGCTTGCCGAGGCTTCGCAATGGACTTGCCGTAGGTCAACCACTCGGGCTGCAGGTTCGAAACTCCATTCTTGGTTTCCCACTGCAACCACTGTTGCTCCAGCAGCTCGTGCAGCGTCTCCGCCTGACGGTGAGTCCTCGAAGACCACGCACCGCTCCGGGTCGACGCCTAACAACTTTGCTCCGAGCAAATACGGGTCGGGGTCGGGCTTACCGCGCGAGACGTCGTCGCCCGTGACGGTACGGTTGGGCACGGTGATGCCGGCGCCTGCCCAACGAGCAACGGCCAGGGTACGGGGTGCGGACGTAACGACGGTCCAGATCGAGTCCGGAAGATCTTGCAACAGCGCCTCGGCCTCCGAAAGCAAGCTGGTCCGCTTAGCTAGCGTGATCTCCAAATCAGCGAGCCTGTCATAGGCCGCCGAGAGTTGGGGCCCCGAAAGAAACCTGCTGAGCGTGTCGATCGCACGAACACCGACAGCGGTCCGAAGAAGCTCCTCGGCATCGAGATCGAACTCGTTCGCCATCTGCGTCCATGCCTCGGTGACCTCAGCATGGGAGTCGACGAGCACACCGTCGTTGTCGAACAGGATGGCATCGGCCTCAATGGATACGAGTGAATGCGTTGATGAGCTATTCAACTTGTGCCTCTATCTGTGATCTGGGGGAGTCTTGTACAAATCAGATCCGGGCGACTCTATGTCAAGCCGGATTTCGGCGGCTATTCATCGTCTTCGACTTTCGTCTGCAGAAGAGATAGTTCCTGGGCGAGGTCATCGCGCCCTTGCTTTGTTGATCGACTGAACGGCATGTCGAGGGCAAGGGTTGCTTGTGTCTCGGACAGCCTCCAATCAGAAATCAGAGCGTCTCGCGCTGTCTGTCTGTCAGCACTGCTTCCGAGTAACTCGATGAATTCAAGACGTTCATCGAGAACACGCAAGAGTCCCTCGACAATGTGCGCCCGCTCGCGCATCCGTTGTTGCTTGTCGTCACTCACGTCTCGAAAGTAGCGCAACGTGTAGGCCTTCAACCTGGTTCCCGCCCGTTCGGGTTCGGTTGCTCCGGGTCCAGCCGGATCGCGCTTTTTGAGAAATCTCAGAAACAGCGATTCAGAACGGCCTTCTCACTGCCCTATAGGGATCAGAGGCGCTCTCGAAGATCCGCCTCTGACCGTGAATGTGCAACGAGAAGAGGTGCCCCATGGGCAAGAAATACGTGAACGCCAGCAGAAGAAAATCGAGATTTCTCGGCTGTTCGTTACCCCAAACGGCCGTCTCGATGGCCCCTTCGTATGTAGGGGCACAGAAAGTCTCGAGCGCTGAGCTTCGAGTTGCTGCTCTTCATGCGAATGGGCCCGGAGATACCTGGCCACGAACGAAAGGAAAGACCAATGGCTGATCGACCCATACCGGAGTTCTTGACTGTCCAAGATGTTTGCGAGGTGCTTGGCGTTTCGTCCAGGGTCGCATACGGCGCAATGCGCTTATGCCGCGATACCGACGGTGCTAAGGGCATCCCAAATCTGAAGTACGGCGAACGAATAGTCGTTCCCGCCGACGCACTCCATCGCCGAGCGGCGCTTCCAGTGCCAGGCGAAGAATCATGAGGGTGCAACGGCTGCTGCGCACCCTTGTGCACGTCGCCCGGGCACCCGGGCGCGCGCTCTCCCCGAAGAGCATTGAAGGGGTACACCAGTGCACCAAGGTGGCAGGGGCGCGCACCTCCGGTGCGCGCGCACGTGTGTCGTGGTTGTGGGTGCACGTCGCACTCGGCATGATTTCAATCGGGCGCCCGCGAGACATCGACTACTACCTGGACGAAGTTTCGGTCGACGATGCCGTTGCCTATTACGGCCAGGACTCGATGGGGTTCGTCTCCGGCGAGCTCGCCCGAACGCATGGGATCGCTGGCCCGGTCAGTCGGGAAGGCGCTGAGTCATTGGCTGCGCTTCGTTGGCCCGACACGGGCGATTCAATCAACGCCAATCGGGTGCAACGCCACTTCTTCGATCTCACTAGCAGTCCGCCAAAGTCGGTCTCGATTCTCTGGGCTGCCGCCGAAGGTGACGAGCGCACCCAGATCGAAAAGGTGATCGCTGAAGCTAACGCAGACGCGTTGGCCGTGTTCGAGCAAGAAGCCTCCAAGACACGACGAGGTCATGCCGGGGCCGAAGTAGTCGACGGCAATGGCTTGGCGTTCTTGACCTTCGTGCACACGACGAGCCGGGCCGAGAGCACCGACCCGCAATACCATCTCCACAACCTCGTGCTCAACTCGACGACCGGGCCTGACGGTCGGACGACGTCGCTTGACGCTCGTCACCTATACCGCGTTCGGTACGCCGCAGACAGCGTGTTCCAGGCATCGCTTCGAGAAGGGTTGCGCCGAGAGTTCGGGTTGATGTTCACCGACATCGACAAGAACGGTTCCTTTGATATAGCCGGTATTGGTAAGGAGCTACGAAACGAGTTCAGCACCCGGCGAGTCGAGATCCTCGCCGACATGGCCGAACGAGGAACCTCGAGCAGTCGCGCCGCTCAGATGTCGACCCTTGCGACCCGAACGGCCAAAGCCGAACACTTCGACGAGGCAGCGACGCAGGAACGGTGGGCCAAACGCTTCGCCGAGTTTGGCCACGACAACCGGAAACTCCCGACCCTGGACCGGGCCGTCCACTACGCGCCAGAGGTTGGCGAAATTGCTGCCCTCGTTGTCGAACAATCTGCTACCTACGAGCGGCGTCACGTCATTGCGCAATCGGCACGACTCGCGGAAGACGGCGCGACATTTGGCGAGGTTATGGCTGTTGCGGAGAACTATCTCGAGAGCGACCACGCAATCGCACTCTCGCCCGGTATCTACACAACCCAAGAGATCCTCGACATTGAAACACGCTAAGCCGAGATAGCGATGCGCGGTCAAGTAGTCGGCGCACCTGCGGTCGAACCGGAAACCCTTGCCAACGTCATCGATCAACGCCGAGAGCTAAGCGCTGAACAACGATTAGCTGTCGAGGTCATCACAACTTCGGCCAATCGCATTGACCTCCTCGTGGGCCAACCGGGAACCGGCAAGGGTCACGTCATAGGTGTCGCTGCCCGAGTCTTCGAAGATGGCGGGTTTGAGTGCGTAGGCACTGCGCTCGCCGCCCGGACAGCGCGCCAACTCCAGAACTCAACAGGCGTCCCAAGCCACACGACCGCCTCGCTACTCACAAGTCTTGAATCAGGCCGACTGACGCTCGATGCCAGATCCGTGCTGATCGTGGACGAAGCCGGAATGATCGGCACACGCCAAACTGCCCAGCTCCTTGATCACGTCGAGACCGCACGAGCAAAGCTCCTGCTTGTAGGCGACCCAAAGCAGCTGCCAGAGATTGACGCTGGCGGACTTTTCGCAGCCATGGGCAAACGCATCGGCACGGTGGAACTTGCCTAGAACCACCGACTGCAGAACCCACATGAACTCGCCGCCTCACAAGCGCTCCGAGACGGAGATACGCAGCGGGCGTTGGACAATATTCATCGGGCAGGCAGCCTCACCATCAGCGACAACCGGGCAGATCTCGTCAGCGCTCTCACCAACGATTGGTACATCAGCCACCGTGCGGGGGAGACCGCCCTGATGATCGGACCGACGTGGTATGACGTCGCCGAACTCAACGCCGCCGCCCGACAACAGCTTCGTGCCGACGGTGCAATTGGCGACGACGTCCTAGCTGTGGGCGAAACAGGTTTCGCACTCGGCGATCAAGTCGTCGGTTTGAAGAACAACTATCAACTCAGAATCCTCAACGGATCCCGAGGAACCGTCGTTGGCCTAAACGGCGAAGGCCTGGACATACGTCTCGAGGACGGCAACAACGTCAGCGCCACCGCCGAATACCTCACCGAGGGTCACCTGACTCACGGCTACGCCATGACGATCCACAAGGCACAAGGGTCGACTGTTCAACACTGTCTGACTTTGGGAGATGAGGGCGGGATCTACCAAGAGGCAGGCCACGTCGCGCTCAGCCGCGGCCGCGAAAAGAACGCCTTCTACACCGTCGTCAGCCGAGACGAGTTCGGCCTCCAACGAGACGACCAACTATCCGACGTGCGACTCGCACTAGGCCAGTCGCGCGCACAAGTCGCTGCGATTGATCACAACCACACCCCAGAAAGGGGCCTGTAATGCAAACCACCAATAGCAATCAGAACGAGGAATCAGGCAAGACACCCGAAGACCTCATCGGGGTACTTCTAATCATTGTCGTTGCCATAGGTCTCGCCCTATGGCTCGGCGCTCAATCGGCCTCGTTCTTCAACTCAGGCAGCCTTCTACCGCCGAATCCCGAAGGTATTGGCGCGATCCTTTGGAACACGGTCACTGAGCACCCCGGCGACCCAGCGAGCGCCTGGCCAGAACCGCACCGCTCTCAACTCCCAGGGGCCTGGCTCTACTGGCCGGTGACGTTCATCGTTTTGTGTGCAATCGTCTGGATTGTTCTAGGCGTACGAAACATATTGAACAAGGGCACACCGGGCCTCGACGACGGCGAAAGTCTCGGCCGCCCAATCGAAGCCAGATTCGCCATCCTCAGGGAAGTCAAGCTCTTGTGGATGGGGCAACCAACGTCGGGCCGATATGCGCTCGGCATGGTCGGAAACCGGGTCATTGCCACTGAGAGCCGCAACAGCGAAGGCCAGCGCCGAACCATCGCCGGTCCGGTCCTGCATTGCGGGTCGTCTCAAAGTGGGAAGACGACCGATGCGATAGCGGCGCTGAAGAACTGGGAAGGGCCCGCCGTCGTCCTATCGGTGAAGGGTGACCTAGCCGCTCAATCAATAGACGCCCGACGAAGGCTCGGCGACGTCCAGGCTTTTGACCCTTCGGGCCTGAACTCGTTCGGTTGCCCCGGCACATGGAATCCGCTCGACAGTTGCACCGGTCTGGAAAACGCCCAGCGCATGGCCAAACGACTCATCGACTCCACCGACCAAGGTGGTAACTCAATAGGCGACTTCTGGTCGAAGAATAGCGTGACTATCCTCGCCGCCTTGCTCTTGCTCGCCAATGGGGTCGGCAAGCCAATGGCCGAAGTGCATAAGTGGGTCTTCGGCATGGACGAGCCAACAGAAGACGGACCCGGCGAGGTCGCCAGCTACATAAAGTCCATCGCCAAAGGCAGCGAAAACGAACGACTCGTCGCCACGATCGTGAGCCATGAACTCAAGGGCGTCTGGAAGAGCGACTCCAAGATGAAGTCGAGCTACTACGTGACCATGCGCTCAGCTCTCGCGGCCTGGTCACGAACAAGCGTCCAAGTCGCAACCGCCTCGACGACGATCAACCGGGACTGGCTCATGACCAAGAACGTCCACAACACGGTGTACATCACCACTCCGTTGATGGACGAAGACATAATGCCGCCCGTCGTCAGCGCCCTAGTGGCCGACATCGTCGACTCGTTCATGGAGATCAACCAACGAATCGGCTACGTACAGAAACCCGAGCTGTTGCTGTTGCTACACGAGACAGCGAACATGGC
>CAYTUB010000085.1:4695-12481 GCA_964441145.1 uncultured Acidimicrobiales bacterium | reverse complement strand
GGGCAAGATGCTCAAGAAGGCCACCACCGGCGAGGGCGTCAACATGATGCAAGCGTCGGGGACCGGCGAACTGTTCCTCGCAGACCAGGCAAAGGACATCCACATCCTGTATCTCGAGAACGACTCGATGTCGGTCAACGGCGCCAACGTCTTGGCGTTCAACGACTCGATCTCCTGGGATATACAACGCCTTAGCGGAGGCGTTGCTGGCGCTTTGGCAGGGGGCCTCTACAACGTGACGTTGTCGGGGACCGGATATGTCGCCGTCACTACCGACGGAACGCCGGTTGTGCTCGACGTTGCTAGCGCTCCCACCTTCGCAGACGCGCAAGCTGTCGTGATGTGGAGCTCGGGCGTACAGATGCAGGTCAAGACCGACACCACCGGTGGTCTGAAGTCGATGGTTCGAGGCGGAACTGGAGAGTTGTTACAGATGGCTTTTGGCGGTCAGGGTTTCGTCCTCGTCCAGCCATCGGAAGGACCCGTTGGTGGAACCGGCGGAGCGAGCAGCACCGGAGAGGGCCTCTTGGGTCAAGTCCTCGGCGGCTAAACGGGATAGTTAGGGACAGCCTCTAACTGTCTAGGTTTGAGCCGGGCAAAAAGATGTGAGCCGACCGGATAACCGGTCGGCCCACATGGTGATTGCCCTCGAGAATGTTGTTCTATTGGCGACTTCCAAGATCGTAAGTCACACGGTGTAGCGCCACCTGAGGATTAGGGACTAGATCTCGGACAAACCGACCCATTGTGGTGTGACCGGGGGCCTCCGGTCGCGCTGGCCTATTCGGCTGGCTGGGTCACTTCGGACGCGATTTCTTGGCAGGCGTCGAGGGCCTGGTCGACGGTGATGTCTCCGGTACTCGCAGCGGATATCTCGATGGTGCATCGGGTGGCGATGTCTTGGAATTCGGGGATGCCGACGAATTCGACGCCGGGAAGCCCCGGGCGTGGTGTGGTGCCGGGGTTGAGTGGGTCTGCGGCGAGTAGTTCTTCGAGCACAACATCTGCGAATGCGCCATTGGCGGCCTGGTAGTCGGGGTTTTCGTAGGTCGAGAGTCGGGTGCCGCCGGGGACGTTCCCCCAGCCTTCGGTTTCGCCAGCGAAGTTGATGAAATCTACAGACGTTGCCCACCGGATGAACTCCCAGGTGGTCTCGGTCTTGGGACTTTCTTCTGGAATAGCAAATCCCCAACTCGAGAGGCCACCGCCTGGAAGACCTGTGGGGCCGACGGGTGCGCGTGATACTCCAAGGTTCCCGGCGAGGCCTTCTTGGTTGAGTTGTTGTGCGCCGGCTGCAGAGCCAAACCACATGGCCGCGCCGCCTTCTTGCATGAGTCGCAGGCACTGACCAGATTCGCGTTCAAGACTCACAACGGACATCACGGTTGGTTTGTCCTGACCGAAGTTCTGGAGAAGCTCGATATAGAACTCTGTGGCGGCTCGGAACCCGGAGTCGGGTTGGTTGATCTGCGCCTCAACGGGTGTGCCGTCTTCGTTTGCTTCCCACCACGTGCCTCCGAAGGTATTCACGACGGTGGTGAGTGAGGCACCAAGGCTTTCTGCGCTTGCGGCTCTGTTGAGACAAATACCCGCTACCTCGTCGGTGTGGACCTGCTCGGCAATCGCGGCGACTTCTGCCCAGGTGGGTTGATCCGGCACCGCTACACCAGCGCCGTCGATGATCTCCTGGTTATAGATGAGGATTGACGTATCGGCGAAGAACGGGACGGCGTAGAGACGCTCGCCAGCGAGCGGAGAACCTCCGCCCGTCTCATTTTCGAGGCTGTATAGGCTCCGGACTGCTGGGAAGATGTCATCGAGGTCGATGTCATTAGCGAGGTCGTCCTCTGCCAACGAGGCGAGGTCCAGTGTCGAGCCGTCGGCAACCCCGAACTGTGCTGGGTCGGGCGAGCTGATCACCAAGACATCGATATCGTCGAGTCGGCTCCCCGAAGAGTCGCTTTCAAAAAGTTCCTGTCGAGTGCCTTCGACGAAGTTGACGCTGATGCCGCTCTCGGCGGTGAAGCCTTCCGGGGTGAGGCGCTGGAGCATGTCCGTGGCGGCGTTATCTCCGACCCACACTGTTATCTCGATCTCCATAAATGATTTGAACTTCTCGGGCATGGCTGCGACTTCGGCGGCACGAGCAGCAGCTTCTGCTTCCGCGGCCGCCTCGGCTTCGCGGCGAAGCATCTCATCGGCGATGGCCCGTTGCTCGTGCCAGACAAGGACCAATCCCGCTAGATCTGCGCTGGCAAGTCGGCCGTCATCCAGCTCTACGATCGACCAGACCCGATTCCTGTCGGATCGTTCACCATGTTCCAAGAACGTAACTGGCTCCTCGGTGGGGTCGCTGGGGTCCCAAATCTTCACGGTTGCGTCGAAGCTCCCACTCACAACACGACCGTCGGCGAGCGGGGCGAGCGTTCGGACCCGCTCCTGATGACCGGTGAAGATGATTTGATCGGCGTGATCATCGGGATCCCACACCTGGACGGTCTGGTCGAGTCCGCCGCTCGCAACCCGCCCGTCGGTGAGGACGGCCAACGCCAGGACTCGGTCACTGTGCCCGAAGCGCAGGACCGGGGCGGCACTTGGTTCGCTCGGGTCGAAGATCCTCACGACAGCGTCATCGCCGCCGGCCAGGAGGCGTCCGTCGGGAAGCACCGCAAGTGCACGGACCCGAGGACCCTCCACAAGAGTTACAGGCTCAGATTCGAGGTCGCTGAGGTCCCACAGCAGGATCGTGTTGTCTCTGCTGCTGCTGGCAACCCGGCCGTCGGCGAGCACCGCCACACTGTTCACCCGGTCCGTGTGGCCGGTGAGTGTGATCGGCGGGGAGCCGCTCAGCGCTGGATCGAAGATCTTGACTTCGCCGTCTCCGTCGCCGCTCACAATTCGGCCGTCGTCGAGGACAGCGAGGGTACGCACGTCACGGGTGGTCTCGATGTTGGAGAGCGTCTCGGTTTCGCCATTGTCGGGATCCCAGATGTTGAGTGGCACTTCGTTGCTCGTGGACGCGACCCGTCCGTCTGGGAGGGCAACAAGTGATCGGACCGCTTGGGCATGTCTGTCATAGATGACGGTTGCGAGACCGGAGTCCTGGGGTTCGACAGCTGTGGCGTTCGTTATCTCGTCAGCGGTGCTAGCCGACACGGTCGTGATTGGTGTTTCATCGGTCGACGGCACCGCTAGGGGACTGTCGCCTGACTCGCTGATGACGATCACCACAATCAGTACTGCCAAGGCAACACTTGCCGCTGCGACGAGGCCCTTCAGCCCGCGACTAAGTCCTTGGCCGCCATCTTTGTTTCCGTCCGAACCCGTCAACCCAAACCACCAGTTGGTTGCATTCCCCAACACCAGTATCGCGCACAGAGAGTGGGCGTTGCTTTCGCGCGAACGTTCGTCGAGTGAGGTTCGAACGACGCGGGTGCTGCCACAAGCCCACTGGTCAGAACTCCGGCCTCTAGAGTTAGCGAGATGGGGCTCGTTCAGTCGGCTATGAAAGTCTTGGTGCTTGGCGGTGGCGCCTGGGGCACAACCGTTGCATCGCTAGCAGCCAGCAACGCGAAAACGTTTGTTTGGTGTCGCGATCAGAAGACAGCGGCTGACATCAACGATCGTCACCAGAATCCTCGTTATCTCGATGACTGTGATTTGCACCCCGAATTGAGAGCGACCACGAATCTCGACGAGGTGGTGGCGACCGCCGATCTATTGGTGATCGGGACACCCGCCCATGCCTTCCGCGAAACCCTCGGCCGTGCGGCGTCGGCCATTCGCCCGGGAGTACCTGTACTGAGCTTGACCAAGGGGCTTGAACACCGCTCTCGGTTGCGCATGTCGCAGATCGTGAACGAAGTGTTGCCCGGGCACCCCGCCGGTGTACTCACCGGTCCAAACTTGGCCAAAGAGATTCTCGAAGGCGGCACTGCCGCGGCAGTCGTGGCGATGTCGGACGAAACGATCGCTCGGGACGTACAGCGAGTGTTCTCAACGGAGCGATTTCAGGTCTATTTGAGCAACGATGTAATCGGTTGTGAACTCGGCGGAGCTTTGAAGAACGTGATTGCGCTCGCGTCAGGAATGGGAGATGGCCTCGGTGCCGGCGACAATACGCGAGCGGTTGTGCTCACCCGTGGCCTGGCCGAGCTGACACGTCTTGGGCAAGCCCTTGGAGCGAGAGCGGAAACGTTTGCTGGGCTTTCGGGAGTAGGCGATCTCATAGCGACGAGTGCGAGCGCCAAGAGTCGGAATCGTTACTTTGGACATCAGCTTGGTCGGGGTCGCAGCGTCGAGGAAATCTCCAGTGAGATGAACCAGGTCATCGAAGGGGTCAGATCTACCCCGATCGTGTGCGCTTTGGCTCAAGAGGTCGGTCTTGAAATGCCGATCGCATCGGTCGTAAATGCTGTGTTGAAAGGTGAACGGACCGCAGTGGAAGCTTTTGGCAGCCTGCTTAGTCGACCAGTACAACGCGAGTCCGATATCTAGGTTCTGGTGCGTGTGTAGCCGCCGGCGTTGCTGTCACAGCCGGTCGGTAGGTTGACGATCAGCACTTCCCCCGTGACTAAAAGGAAAACGGAGCAAGACGATGAACATCGTCGTTGTGCAGGGAACATTGTCCAGCGAGCCCACAGAGCGGACGCTCGCATCGGGAGTAACCGTGACGAACTGGGATGTGTCGGTCCAGACCAATGGGCCCAAACAGTCGGTGCCGGTGACGTGGAACGATGCGCCCAAGTCGGTGCAGGCCTACGACAAAGGCGACACCGTCATCGTGTTCGGCGCGGTCAATCGCCGCTACTTCACGGTCGGCGGGTCTACGGCTAGTCGCACCGAAGTAATCGGCGAGGCGGTAGCCAAGCCGACGCAGCGGGTGCGGGCTGGCCGGATCTTTGAACGGGCACGACTGGGTTTGTACCAACATGTCGCGCCATAGCGGTCGCCGGGCTGGCTAGCCCTTGGGGGTGTCGAGTTCTCGAAGTACGGGCAGAACCTCTTTGCCGACCATTTCTACGGTTGACATCAAATCGACGGCCGCGACCTGGATCGAGATGTACTCAGCGCCGATATCGGTGACGAGTGGGGAGTACGCCTCAATCAACTGATCGACCGAAGACACGATCGTGAACTTGTCCAAGATCTCGTCGCGGTCCATCTCGTCTGCGCGCTGACGCAGCACCATTGGATCGACAGCTTCGAGTCGCCCGGGGGCGCGGAGTCCTCGCATAGGTGCGAGCGCTTCCCAGGCCTCATCGTCGTTTTCGGCCCACACGACCCAGCGAGTGCACATGATGGGGAGGTCGCCTCGCCCGGCCTCGGCCGATGCGGCCCGGAACGGGGCGATAACCCGTTCGAGCGTGTCCGCAGGATCTTTCACCGACGTGATCAGGCCATCTGCATTCGCGCCCGCGAACGCTGCGGACTTGGGGCCGCCGGCGGCCAGGTAGATCGGCACATCCGAAACTGGCGGGCTGTAGAGCTTGGCTTTGTCGGCCGTGTAGAACTCACCCGAGAAGTCGACCTTTTGGCCGTCGAATAGTCGGTGCATGATTTGGAGTGCCTCGTCCATGCGGGCGATGCGTTCCTTGTATCCGGGGAAGGGGTAGCCGAGCGGCCCCGAGTTGATGTTCTCGCCCGTGCCTACGCCCAGAAAGAATCGGCCGTTCGATAGCCGGTCGACGGTGGCTGCGGCTTGGGCGATCATCGCTGGGTGGTAGTGGAAGAGCGGGGTTGTCACCGACGTGGCGAACTCGATCCGTTCCGTCAGTGCTGCTGCTGCGCCGAACCAACTCCACACGAACCCTGATGCAGAGTTCTGGTCGACCCACGGGTGGAAGTGGTCCGATGCAAAGACGGCGTCGAAGCCAACCTCCTCGGCGCGCACCGTCTGTTCGATGAGTACCTCGGGTTGATTTGATTCGTGACTCGCTAGCCAACCAAATTTCATTCGAACCTCCTCAGGCAATGGTCGCAGCGTACTCGGACTTGGTCGTGCGAGTCAGCCTGAGCACATTCGTGACGCGTTGTCCGGGCGAAAAGCTACGGTGGCCGAACCAGCTAAGGGGGCGCAATGCAAAACGCAATCGAACAGTTCTTCTCCGCATGGAGCGAGACCGACAGCGAGTCGAGGAAGTCGACGATCGATGGAGCGCTCGCCAGTTCTGCGACTTACTCCGATCCGCGAAGTGGCTCACGGCTGTCAGGAGTTGACGCCATTAGCGAATACGTCGGGCACTTCTCGGCAAATGCGCCCGGGTGGTCGGCGACGGTCGACTCGGTCGATGAGGTCAATGGTTACGCCAAGGCCATCGTCAGCTTTGGTGGCCCCGGTCCCGACGGCGATCAGATCACCCAACAAGGTACCTACTTCGTCGAGGCTGACGAGTCGGGCACCGTCGTCGCGCTCGCCGGTTTCGTAGGGGCCTAAGACGTCCGTAGCATCGACCCATGGATGTCATCGACCTACTCCGTAGCCACCGCTCGATCCGTCAGTTCCGTGACGAAGCAATCGACGATGACCTCGTTGAAAAGATCGTGTCCGCTGGTCTTGCGTCGGCCACATCATCGAACCTGCAAGGAACCACGGTCATCCGTGTACGCAACGCGGAGACACGTTCGGCCATTGCGGAGCTGGCGGGCGGTCAGACCTACGTCGAGACCGCCGCAGCGTTCTTTGTGTGGTGTGCGGATCTGCATCGCTCATCGGTCGCATGCGAGATGGGAGGCGGCGAATTCCATCCCGGCATGACCGAGCACTTCATCATTGCGGCCACCGATTGTGCAATTGCCGCGCAAAGCGCTGTCGTCGCGGCCGAATCGGTCGGACTTGGAATTTGCTACATCGGTGGCATCCGCAACGACCCGGCGAAGATGACCGATCTCCTCGATCTGCCAGAACAGGTCGTTCCACTGTTTGGTCTGTGCCTCGGGTGGCCCGATCAGGACCCCGCGCTCAAACCTCGGCTTCCGATTTCGGTCACACTCAAAGAGGAGACGTACCTTCACGACGGCGACCGCGCGGGTATCGAGGCCTACGACGAGAAGATGAGGGCCTACTACCTCGAACGCACTGGCGGCGAAGTTGACCGAACGTGGAGTTCGGATATGTCGGCGCTGCTGGGTAAAGAGAGCCGCCCACATATGCAGTCCTACCTCGATGGCCAAGGCCTCAATCAGAAGTAGCAGTCGGCGCGTCGCTATGAATCAAACTCGGCGGACCCGGGTGTTTCACTTGTCGTGGCACCTGTCGTGTCGGCGCCGGCAAAGTCGAGCTGTCTCCACGCCTCATACGCGACAAGCGAAACGGCGTTGGCCAGGTTGAGCGACCGGTTGCCCGGACGCATTGGGATGCCCAATCGCTGATCGGTTGGAACACCCTGCGAAATATCGGCGGGAAGCCCATGCCGCTCGGCACCGAAGACCAAAACGTCACCGTCAGAAAACGAGACTCTGTCGTAGCGGGAGTTGTGTCGGGACCCGAACGTGAAGAAGCGGTGTCCGTCGAGCGCTTCGGACACTGCTGCAAAGTTGGGATGCACGGTGATGTCGGTTAGCTCGTGATAATCCAGCCCGCCTCGCTTGAGCTGGCGGTCATCGAGAGAGAACCCGAGCGGTTCGACCAAGTGAAGCGCCGCACCAACGTTTGCACACAGGCGGATGATGTTGCCGGTGTTGGGAGCAATCTCTGGTGCCACGAGAACGATGTGGAGATCCATCTCCAGACGCTACTGGCCACCCAGCAAGGGGGTCGGCTACACGCGCTATTGAGGTCGCACGA
>CAYTUB010000085.1:0-4595 GCA_964441145.1 uncultured Acidimicrobiales bacterium | reverse complement strand
TGCGGCGAGCTATATCACCGGTGAGATCGTGAACGTCGACGCTGGGGACGCGGCGAGGTAACGCGAATCTCAGTGTGACCAGTGCAATGCCGGTCGACTACCGTGAGGCGATGGAGATCACGAACTCGTTTACCGTTGATGAACCAATTGAGAAGGCATGGGAACTCCTGACCGACATTCCCTTTATTGCGCCGTGTCTTCCGGGGGCCAAGCTCACCGACGAAGTTGATGGGGTCTATTCCGGTGGGATCAAGATCAAGGTTGGGCCCGTCACTGCTGAATATAAGGGCTCGGCCGAGTTCGTAGAACGCGACGAGGTCGCCTACAAGGCAGTGATCAACGGCAAGGGGCGAGACACGCGAGGCGCAGGAAATGCGCAGGCCCTGATCACCGCACAGATGGTGCCGGTCGGTACAGCGACGCAAGTCGAAATCGTCACCGACCTTAAGGTCTCAGGCAAGGTCGCCCAGTTCGGCCGAGGCGTCATGCAAGACGTGTCCACCAAGCTGCTCGGACAATTCTCCGAGTGTCTCGAAATAAAGATTGCCGAGACCAAGGCGGCCGATGCTGCTCCAACCACACACGCGACATCGATCACGCCGCCTGAAGGGGCCGTGCAGGACGCGGTGGGTTCCACCGCCCAAGCTGCTGCGGGCGCCGCCACGGCCGCAGCCCCTGCGCCGCCAGTTTCGTCTCCTCCGGCAACACCTTCCACAGCATCAGATGACAACGTCCTCGACCTCGGCGATGTCGGAGTGGGCAGCGCGCTCGCAAAGCGGGCAGCTCCCGCCGTCGGCGCCATCGGTGCACTCATCGTGCTTCGCTGGTTGCTGCGTCGCTTCCGATCGTCGTCCAGCGAATAGTCCAATGCGTTCGGGCGGTGCACTGCTGGTCGCGAGCCTCGAGGCTCAGGGCGTCACAACCGCGTTCGGCGTGCCAGGTGAGAGTTACCTGGCCGTCCTCGACGCGCTGCACGATTCGCCAATCGACTTCGTTGGGTGCCGTCAAGAAGGCGGTGCCGCGTATATGGCTTCTGCCTGGGGAAAGCTCACAAGGACCCCTGGCATAGCGTTCGTCACCCGAGGACCGGGAGCGACCAACGCATCGGTTGGGCTGCACACGGCGATGCAAGATTCATCGCCGATGGTCATCTTCATTGGACAGGCAAGCACGGACGATCTCGGCCGCGAAGCTTTTCAAGAAGTCGACTATCGGGCCTTCTTTGGTCCTCTCGTGAAGTGGGCCACTCAAGTCGAGTCCGCCGACCGAATCCCCGAGACCGTCAGCCGAGCGTTCAGCACGGCGCTGTCAGGGCGACCGGGACCGGTCGTTGTGGCGCTCCCCGAGAACGTGCTGGTGTCGCAGACTGAGGTTCCGCCCGGCCGAGCGGTTCGAATCGCCAGATCCGCACCATCGCATGACGAACTCGATTCGGTGATCGCCCATCTGGACCGGGCCGACCGGCCCGTGGTCCTCGTTGCGGGTAGCGATTGGGACTCGGCGGGGCGCGCAGGTCTCCAACGGTTTGTGGAAGCCAACCAGCTACCGGTTGTGACCGTCTTTCGGTTCAACGACCTGCTCGACAACCACTCGCCAAGTTATGCGGGTGAGGCGGGTGTCGCTATGCGTCCACATGTCGCCGACGCGCTACGCAACGCTGACGTCGTGCTCGCTCTCGGGGCGCGCTTTGGAGAGATGACGACCGCCGCGTACACCCTTTTTGAGATCCCGGACCCACACCAAGAGCTCATCCATGTCCACCCGTCGACGAGCGAGTTGGGAAAGGTCCTTCAGGCGGAGTTGCCCATTCAGGCACATGCCTCCCGCTTTGCTGAAGCTCTGGCAAGCAAGACACTCGCACCATCGGCGGCGCGCGACCAGTGGTGCGCCCAGTTGAGCGACCAACAACGCGGCTCGCTGGTTGCACCACCTCAACCGGGACCGCTCGATATGAGTCAAGTCATGGTGTGGCTGCAAGAGAACCTTCCGAACGATGCGATCGTGACCAACGGAGCCGGCAACTTCGCAGTCTGGCCCAACAAACACTTCGCCTTTGGTGCCGATGCGCGTCTCGTCGCCCCGCAAAGTGGCTCGATGGGATACGGACTGCCAGCCGCCATTGCCGCCCGGATCGCCTACCGGGACCGCACCGTCGTGTGCTTCGCCGGCGACGGCGATTTCCAGATGACGATGCAAGAGCTCGGGTCCGCGGCACAGGTGGGGGCCCAACCGATCGTCCTGATCCTGAACAACGCGATGTATGGCACGATTCGTATGCACCAGGAGCGAGCGTTTCCAGATCGAATCTCGGGAACCGCCATCGCGAACCCGGACTTTGTACAGATCGCCAAGGCGTATGGCTTCCACGCGGAACGAGTGACCACGACCGATGCATTCGCCTCTGCTTTCGCCCGGGCGCAGTCGTCGGAGACCGGAGCGGTTTTGGAGCTGATGGTTCCCGCCGAGATGTTGACGCCGACGATGACGGTCGATCAGGCGCGCCGAACCAACGAATGATCAGGCAATGGCCCAGTGAGATGACCCATCCCTGCTTCGTTCACCTCCAGCTGACCGACTAGTCTGACCCCGAAAGCTGTTGGGGGCGGACACAGCGTCGCCCCGGAGGAATACCGTGATTGAATCCCGTCTCATTCGCCGTATGGCTGCCATCTTCGTTGCGCTCGCGATGTTCGCAACAGCGTGTGGCGGCGGAGGTGCCGAAAGCAACGATGATGCGTCGGGCGCTGCTCCCGACACCGCCGACACCAGCGACGATGCTGATACCGAGCCCACTGCAGGCGCCGACGAAACCGCCGACGGAAGTGACGTTGCGAGCGCTGACGACGTAGAAGCGGTCCAAACAGGGGGCACGATCCGCATGGCCCTCCAGACTGAGGCCGGGTCCCTAAACCCCACCAACACGCCATTTAACCGGGCACCAATTCTGCTCGGCACCGCAATCTTCGACACCCTGGTCGTCGTCGACGCAGACGGCCAGTGGCACAACAACTTGACCGAGTCGTGGACTCCCGCAGATGATTTCTCCACCTGGGATGTCACGTTGCGAGAAGGCATTCAGTTCAGCGATGGCACACCGCTCAACGCTGATGCGGTTATCCGTAACTTGGAGGCGTTCCTCGGGGACCCGCTCGTGTCGTTAGTCTTCCGTCCTGCATTCGATGCAGAGAACCCCATCGAGCGCATCGACGACCTGACGTTCCGTCTCACCGGCAGCTCCCCGAACGCGAACCTGCCGTTCTTCTTCGCCGAGCAGGTTGGCATGGTCGGTTCTCCCGCGTGGCTTGACGCCCGCGACGCGGACCCCTCGCTCGACCAGCTACCGATCGGCGCCGGTCCGTACATGATCGAAAGCCGAGCCCAGGATCAGCAGACCGTCCTGGTGCGCAACCCGAACTACTGGGGTGAGCCCGGGATCATCGACCGATTCGAATTCTTCCCCGTGCCGCAGGGTTCGGCTCGTACCGACCAGTTGCTTAGCGGCGATGTGGAGATAACCCACACCACCGATGCCGCCGGCGTTTTGTCGCTTCGGGATGAAGGCGATTCGATCACGCGCATCGAAGACAACAGTGGTGAAGAGTTCACCTTCTTGCTGAATGCTGGCGTGGCACCCTTCGACGACATCCGTGTTCGAGAAGCAGCAACCGCAGCGTTCCCGAAGGCCAGTTATGTGGATTTCCTTGTCGGAGAAACCGGTCTCGAAGCCGAAACTCTCTGGTCGGTGGAAACCCCCTGGCACGTGCCCGGTATTGAACAGCCCGACGACCGCCCAGAGATTGCGGGCCCCTTGATCGAGGCCTATTGCGCGGACGTTCCCGAACAGTGCACCGACGGCCGGGTCGATATCGAGTTCCAGCACGACATCAGCGCTGCACTTGATGAGATCGCTGCCTTCGTTGGGGACCCGTGGTCAGAGTTCTTCAACATCACCCTCGACGTGGTCCCGAACGATCAACACATCCAGCAGGTCACCCTCGGCCTCTACGACGTTGCCACCTGGCGCTACCACGGTTTCGCTGACCCGGAGGTTGACTCGACGTTCTTGTCGTGCTCAACGATCGGGGCGCTGTCGGTCAACTTCGCTCGGAACTGCAACGAAGAGCGCGATACGTTGTTCCAAGCACAACGAGTCACGGCCGACTTCGATGAGCGCTACGCAATCTGGGAACAGATTCAAGAGAACCTTCGAGACAGCTTCCAATACATTGTGATCAATCACACCAATTGGGTGGTTGCCGCCGACCCGACGGTAGGGGGCATTTGCGACGCAACGACGCCAGACGGTGTCGAGTTGCCATGTCAAAACGGTGGAGTGATTCGATTGCCCCAACTGTTCTTAACCAACTAAGTCCGCGAGAATCGCTAGGCGATGGGCTTCGTACTTTCTCGACTCCTTCAGATGGTGCTGGTCGTCATCGCCGTGACCTTCCTGGCGTTCAGCGCGCTCAACTTCCTGGGTGACCCGCTGTTCCTGATTGTCGGACCAATCGCTGAAGCCGATCCCGCAACCCTGAGCGAGCGCGATCTGGCGTCGATCGAGCAGGCACAAGAGAGCTTCCATCTCGATGAACCCT
>CAYTUB010000084.1:0-12529 GCA_964441145.1 uncultured Acidimicrobiales bacterium | reverse complement strand
GAACCCTGCGGTCGAGGATCAGGCTCGAGATCGGGCGTGGCGTATTGGCCAGACCAAGACCGTTATTGCGCACCGCCTGGTGTGCCCGGGAACCGTCGACGAACGAGTCGAAGAAGTCGTTGCGGGCAAGCGACAGATCGCAAACATGGTGCTGCCGAAGTCGAGTTCGGTCGGCGACCTCGACGCCCAGCAGCTACAGGTTGCACTCGGCATCGACCCCGACTTGTTACTCACCGCGGATACGTCGGCCGGTGCCGTCGATGATCCGGGAACGACTGAAGCTGGCGAACCGGTAGGAGCGTCATCGTGAACGCCAGAGGCAAGGGCCAAAGCCAGAAGAGCAAGAAGCAGCAGCCACAACAAGGCAGGTCGCGGTCGAAGAATCGTAAGAAAGCCAAGCCGAAGAAGAAGGAACTCGATCCGGTCGCGTTCTGGGGTGATCACGATGCGCTCCCCGACATCGAGTCGTTCGAGATCTCCACTCCCAACCCGGTCGCTGTGGTGAATTCGCTTGGCCAACCACCTCTTCCCGGCCATGGTGCGGCGTCACCGCATTACTTCCAATTGGTCTACGGCCGTGCCACGCAACTCGCGTCGGCATTGGCGATGGCTGGCGGCATCGACGACCTCACCCCCGAGCTGATCGAGGAAGAGGCAGAGGAGAACCTCACCGACGACGCCGACGTTGGCAACGAGGTCAGCTCCGAGGAGGAGTAGTCGGCTACCCGACTGCCTCGATCGAATCGACGAAGCCTGTCGCAATCTCGATGAACTCGGAGCTGATATCTGTGGCGTGAATCATCGACGGCCCCGCCGGATGATCGGGAATCCACCAGATGCGATGCTCATTCGCCGCGTTGATCGATACGGTCGCTGGCCAGTTCCACGCCGTTTCGAAGGCGTACTCGCATGGGTCGTCTTGGGCGCACGTCGCGCCCTCGGCAACGCGCACGTCGAAGCGGAATGCGTCGAACCCGCCGATATCTGTCTGCGAAACGTTGGAGACGTCGAGGTTGTCGGGCGGGTTCGCCAAGAACGACTCGATGTCGGAGAGGTCGACGGGGTCACCGGCGACGCTTGGACCACCGGCCTGAGGGACGATGTGCGGTTGCAGGCCAGCAAGGAAGACCACACCTCGATCCCCTGGGCCTCTACTAATCCCGGCGCCGACGAACACGACTGAGCCGGGCGCATTGGGTTGGAGGAACCAACCGGTGACGTCTGCGGAAATGGGTATCCCGAAGTTATGGATCTGGTGCCTGCCGTCCTCGGGTTGTTGGAACGAGACGAAGAGCGGAGGTGGGCTATCTTCGACGATTTCTGCAGGAGCTGGCGGTGGCTCAGCTCCGCCCAAGATTGAGCCTTCGGGCAACGGTTGGTCGAGTCCAGGGCCGGTCAGCTCCGCGGTCGCAAGAAGGGTCGCGAAGGCATCCTGGGTGACGGGCACTTCGGCATAGGGGTTTACATCGAAGGCGGCATACAAGACACCGGCTGGCGTTTCAGCGAGGTACATCTGTGTGCGTTGCGGCGTAAACGAAAAGAAGCGCAGAGCACCCCGGCGAGTAGCGTCGAGGAGCCGTAGCGCATCGTCGGGCAAAGACACCGAGAACTCCGGGACGCTGGTGAGCTCCACCGTATAGCCGGTGAGCTGTCGGTCGAACAGGTCGACGAAGTGCCCGTTGGGTTGCACAGAAAGCTCGGGCACGAGGCTCAACGTGTCGAGGACCTGTTCGACCGTAGAGAGTTCGGAACCGTCGGCGGCTTGGGTGAAAAGGGCAAGCGCTGCTATGCCGGTTGAGGCATTGGAACCCGCTCCTACGGGGTCGATAGCGATGCCATCGCCGTAGTGCCACACGTCGTGTGTTTCATCGACCGCAAATCTCACTCCGCCGAGGGCTGGATAAGTGAGTGTCCGTGATCGACCCTCAAGATCTGGAGCGACGAGATCGAGTTCTGTCGGTTCCGCACCTGGATCAGCGATAGGTCGCACGATGGGGACAGGCGGGTCGACGCGTTGCAAGGTTGGAAGAATTTGGTCTCGCAGCTCGTGTACGTCATTGGCCACCTCGGGGGTTGGCCCTCCAGACACAACGACGAGAAGAGAGTCTTCGGTTTGTGCGACGAACCACTCTTCGAACCCAAGGGGAAACACCCGGATAAAGCCGGGTGAGTCAATCTGCCCGCAGACGAGGAGTTCGGGGATCGCGTCGGCTTGGCCCAAGAACGGAGCGTCGTCGAATCGAAACCCCGTCAGGGTTTGGCCGAAGAGTTCCCGGGTCTCTCCGGTCTCTTCGGGCGGCTCCCCCAGTTCGTTGGTGATCAATTCGATCCATTGGTCGATCGTGCGCAATTCGTTGAGTTCGCCCTGCCGTTCGGAGGCGCCGAACTCGCCGATGTACAGCTGCGCGAGACGAGGGCCGAGATCTGCTGATGAGGGTTCGAAGGTGAGGAAACAATCGTCTTCCACAAGAAAACGCGATGCATCTGGCAGATCGAACTGCACCCCGCCGAAGCTTGGAAGGGTGTTCGTTCCTGCTGGTAGCGCTAGTTGCTCAAAGATCCCCGGAGGTCGAGAGACTTCCGAGGTCGTAGACTCGTCATCACCTGCTTGGGTGTCGTCCTCCACTTCAGGCGCTGCGTCGTCTACTGCCTCGAGCTCGGCTTCGGTCGACGGTGGCGTTTCCTCGGATTCGACAGTTTCTGGAGCGGCGTCGGCCGCCTGTTCATCAGCGTCAGAATCTGTCTGACCACACGCCGCGGCCATCAACGCGAGTGACACGAACACCGTTGCCCAACGACCTCGACCTCGCACCATCAACGACTTGTTCCCGCTCACGTGTTCCTCCCGAAAGAACCGCGCGTTCGCGCGCGCCCGCGTATGAGTCGCCGCCGAAGTCCAAAATCCGTCGCGGAGATCGACAAGACTGAAAAACAATGTTCATCGGTAGACCGCAGTGGACACAAATCCAGCATTCCGCGACGGTTATTGAGAGCGCGCAACGACGGAGGTGGTGTGGGCGACAGAGAAGTGGTGGGAAAAGGCGGGAGAACGACCCTCCGCCGACAAAACGCTGACCCGACCCGGGCACAGCTCGTCGCGTTATTTGACTCCGAGTTCGACGCGGTCTTTCAATTTGTGCTGGCTCGATGCGGAGATCGTTCAGTGGCCGACGATGTCGCCGCCGATACGTTCCTCACCGCAGCAAACGCCCTATCGAGTGGTTCCGAGGAGACCATCGGGCGCCCGTGGCTGTTCGTCGTCGCCCGCAGACGACTGATCGACCACTGGCGCAAATCAGAGCGAGAACGGAATCGCTTGATACGTCTTCTCGAACTCGACCCCTATCGCAACGAATCCGGGCGTACCGACGACCATCGCAGCGACGGGTCGGCGGACGCGGTTATCGATGCACTTCGATCTCTTCCTGAGCGCCAGCGAGCCGCCATTGCGCTGCGATACCTCGACGACTATTCGGTGACGGAGATCGCCGAGGCGATGGAAATCGAATATCGAGCGGCAGAATCGTTACTTGCCCGCGGCCGACGCAGCTTCATTAACGCGTGGGAGCAACGATGACTGACGAACCATTGGACGACCGCCGCGCAAGCGAACTTCTCCGCAAACTCGAGCAAGATCGCACACAAAAGTCCGCACGCCGAGACGAAATTCGAGCGCAGGTTCTCGACCACTACGACCAGCTTCACGACGTTGACGACGAATCCCGAGAGCCAGACGACCTCATCGTCGAGATGGGTCCCGCGCCAGTCGTAGAAGTCCCCGTCCGCCAACGTTTGACCATCTGGCTCGGCGCGGCTGCTGCGATAGTCGCCATTGTGCTCGGTGCATGGATCGTGACCCGAGACAGCAACCTTGCCCTCGATACCGCGAGCCCGGCCGACATCCCAACGACCGTGGGCGACACCGGCACCCCACCAGCGTCCTCGACTACTGCCCCATCGGTTGACGATGCGCCAGGCCTTTCACTGGCCGCAGGCGAAATCGCGTTCGAACTACCGGAAGGCCTCGTCCTTGTCGAACGTGGAGATGGCCAACTTGTGTTTGCCAGCAGTTCCGACCCGACCAGCTTCGGGGAAACAATCGTCGTGGTCGAGGTCGACTCAGAAATGTTCCGGGAGCGACTGGCCGAACTCGCCAGAGAGGGCATGGTGAACATTGGGACCACCGGGGTTGTCCGAGTCAACGGGCAGCAGTTTATGAATTGGACCTTCGCACCTCTGCAGACCGACCCGACTTCTGCATGCGGAGAGGTGCAAGGGTGCGTGGACCTGATCGAAGGTGTCGACGCGAGCGCCATTCCTATCGGCATACAGACTTCGGTGGACGAACTCGTCTCCTCCTCGGGTGCGGCCGTGGTCGTTCTCTCCGACACAAACGGGCCGCTGCGAGACCTCGTCGCCGCGCTGCTCGAAGCCACAACAATCTCCTAGATCTTCAGGAAATCCACCTCCCCGCGACGGATTCGCACACGTCGCTGCGAACTAGAGGCGGCGGGCACTCGTGACGAGGCCCCTGACTAGCCCGGAGGGGAACAACCATAATGAGCACATACGAGTTGAGCGCAAGAGGCCGTCAGAACTCAAGACGACGGCACTGGTTAAAAGGCTTTGTAGCCCTCGGACTGGTACTCGCGGCCTGTGGTGGGGACGAGCAGACCACCACCGCCGCCTCTGACGAATCTGCTGTTGCCGTTGAGAATGAGCAAACTCAAGAACAAGTTGTAACGCCGACAACCGTCAACGAGACAACAACGACCACGACTGAAGTCCAACCCGAGGAGAGTAACGACGAAGGGTCCGAAGCCGTCGCCTCCGAGCCTATGGTCGTCGACGAGGCCGTCTCCGGTCCGGCTGGCTTCACTGCAGCTGGCGGAATCAGCCTTGAACTACCAGAGCCGGTGACAGCGCTCTCAACCCAGAATTGCGTCATCTTGCTCGAACCTAACTACGAAGGCGATAGCCCGTTCGAACCCGGGATCGCCATTGGTACCTCGGCATTCCTCGGCCGGGAAACCTTGACGCCGATCTCTACTGTCGATGAATGGTTCGCTGGCTATGAAGGCCAACCAGAACCGGTCGCCACAGGTGAGAGCATTACCTTTCTGGGCGAGGAGCTCGACGGATATCGAATCGAGGGAGCGTTCACCGACGCGCCGACCGGCGAGGAGTCCACGCTCAATTGCGCGGTCGACGCGAACACGCTCTCAGACCTCCAAGTTTTCGCAGCTCCCTATAGCGACCTCTACGCTGCCGAGACCGACGAAGGTCTGCTGTTCGCCGTCGCCAACGGCTTCACCGAAGATGAGCAAGTCCGGGCCCGAGAAATTCTCGATGGTGTGTTGCCAACTGTCGAGATCGACCTCTCGAACGCACCTACGGGCGTCGTCGAAACGGTTCAGGTCGAACTGATCACCAGCGAGCAGCGAGATACGGGAGTCAACCAAGTCGATGTACTCGGCGGGCTCGAGTTCGAACTACCGGAATCGACGACCGTGACTACTAGCGGCAACTGCTTGTTCATCGAGGTTCCCGGGTACACGGGCTCCAGTCCGTTTCCTCCGACGATCGGGGCCTCACTAGTCGTCTCATCGGGACTGACTCAGGTCGGTCTCGAGCCGCTGAGAACGATCGAAGATTGGTTGGCACTCTACGGAGACGAGCCAGCCCCTCAGCCCACAGGCGAAACCCTCACATTCCTCGATGAGGAGCTACAGGAATACGAGATAGCTGGTGCGTTTACCACTGGTCCACCACCACAGGAATCAGTCCAAAACTGCGGAAGCGCTCCCGACATTGCGTCAGACATCGCCTTCCTCAATGCCCCGTTCGGTACGGACTTCATCGCCGAGACCCCTGACGGATTGCTCTCCGTTGGCTACGGCGGATTCACCCCGGAAGAGGCCGAACTATCACGTGAATTCTTCGAAAGAGTGTTCCCGACCATCGCCGCACAGTGATCGCTCTGTAAAGCGGCGATCAAGCCAATACCCCTTCACCTGTGGGTGCGGCCGTGGCGAGGACACCCTCGCCACAGCCGCCGCTACATCAACGGTGGGCCCTAGACCGCGAGAGAATCAGCAGGACATAATGGAACCGAGGCACAGGTGGGTTGCCGTGCAGATCACGAGGAGTGGGCCGTGAAGAAACACATATGCGCGCTGCTTACCACGCTGGCCCTCACCGCTTCGGCATGTGGAACGAGCTCACCAGAGCCCTCTGCTACGGGCGAAGAACCAGCGGTCGTCGCCGAATCGAGCACGAGCTCCACTTCCAGCACATCGACCACTGCACCCGAACCCACCATCAACAGTCGTGAGATCGTGACGTCGATCGACGGCGTGGTGCCGGGGCCACTGAACCTCACCGCCGCTGGCGGAATCAGCCTCGAATTGCCGCCCGACATACCCAACGACTTTGGGGTGTGGCACACCCAGAATTGCGTACTACTCCTCATGGGTGGATCCTCGAACGATCCCAAATTTCCACCGGTCGTCGCAATCGGAACTTCGGGGTTTGTCGGCAACACAGAGTTGACCGCCATCTCCACAGCTGACGAATGGTTCGCGGGCTTTGAGTCAGCCGGTGCGATTGCACCCGAACCGACCGGTGAGACGATCGTCGTGCTGGGTGAAGAACTCGACGGCTACCGGATCGACGGGGCCTTCCTCTTGGGCGAACCGATCCCAGACGAGGCACTGCTTAATTGCGCGGTCGATGAAGACACCGTGGCGGAGCTCCCAATTCCAATAGCCGGCTTCAGCGACGTTTTCGTCGCAGAGACCAGTAACGGCATCCTGTTCGCAAACGCCACCGGATTTACTCGGGAGCAATTAGACACTGCCCGCGAGCTACTGGATAACGTCCTCCCCACTCTTGAACGATCCTTAGAGGGCACCCCCGATGAAGGGTCCGGCGATATCACCACCGAGACCGAGGCAACCCAAGCAAGGGAGCTCGATCCTGGAGCGGCGACCTTCACTGCGGCCGGGGGCTTTACTGTTGAACTTCCTCAGGGCTTTCAAACGCTCGAGAGTCAGAATTGTCTCGTCCTCTTCGATGCCACATACACCGGCAGGAGTCCGTTCCCCCCAACCCTTGCTTTCGGGGTCTCCGGATTTCTCGGAAGGAACGTCTTAACCGCGTTCTCCACCCCAGAGGAGTGGTTCGCTGCCTACGAGAACGCGGGCGAACCTGTACCCACCCCTACCAACGAGACGATCTCTCTCCTCGGAGAAGAGTTCGACGGATTTCGCATCGATGGGGCGTTTGCTGATGTGGACATCACCGATCTCGCCACCCTCAGCTGTGCAACCGATAGCGAAACGCTTTCGGACTTGCAGCTCTTCACCGCTCCCTATGCCGACGTCTTCACCGCTGCCACCGACGATGGATTGCTCGTAGCGATAGCGCATGCATTCACCGAAGAAGAACAACTCGTCGCGCGAGATCTCTTCGACGCAATACTCCCGACGATCGAACCGCTGCCACCGGCGAACTCGGTCGGGGGCTCCGAAGACCAAGGTGGGAGCTGAGCTAATCAGCTAGTGGATGACGTAGACCCGCAACTGATCGGCGAAAGCCGCCGAAGCGCGCAATGAGAAATCGACGGTGCCCGGCATGGTGACGTTGAGCACGTCGTTGACAGCGTTTTGGCCGGGCAACTCCAGGCGACGCCCGCCGACGCCATAGTTGACCCCGGGAGCTCCCCACTGTGCATCAGTGGCTGCGAGCGTGGCATCCGTCCAGTCGTAACCGACGATTGTCCCGTCAAAGGTGACGCCCCCAACGAGGGTCGTCGTACCGCTCGCAGGCGAAAAGTGGATGAGATGAGAGGTAATGAGCTGACCCGTCGGCAAGACGTCGCCGGAGTCCGTCATTTGGCCCGCTCCGAGCGTGACGCACTGCTCCTCGAATAGGAAGATCTCGGTGTTCGACGAGTATTGGGCCGACTCGGGGCGTAGGGATTCTCCGGCACTCAGGGTCGCGGGTGTTACGGCTCCAGTGACTACTGGGACGCCCGCCGACCCCGAAGCAGCAGCGACACGATCGAGTCCCACGACCGAGGGCGCGACCCAGACCATTGCCGTTGTGGCACCAAACGCGGTAACCACGCGCCTACGTGACTGATTTGGACTCTGTGTCATGTCACCTCGCCCTGCTCACTGTGCCGATCGGCATTGAGCCGGATTTGTTGAGAGGTTGGAACGTGGCGCTGCGGCTGCAATGATCCGTCGATGGTTCATCTTCCCGAATCGTTGCCCGTCGTACTCGTAGCGGGCGGTTTGTATGACGACCCGCCGGTCACTGCCCAGTGGTTCTGGGTCGAGACCGGGGTCGCGCCGATGCTCTCGCGCCGCAAGGTCGAGGTCGTGGTGCACGAACGCCCGAGCGAACCACGCTCGTGGGTCGAAGAGGCCGACGCGTTGGCTGCCACGATTGAGGAGTCGGGCCACGAACGGGTAGCCCTGGTGGCCGGATCGCAGGGTTGCAGCGCGGCGATGCGTCTTATGCTCGACCGCCCTGAGCTGGTGGCTCGGACCTTGCTGTGCTGGCCGGCGACGGCTGGGAATCCGGTAATCGACGGTTTGGCCCACACGATCATCTCCGATGTTCACGATGAGGCGAGCGCCGAAGAGTTGCTTGCCGGAAGCCCACTGCGTGGGGTCTCGGCCGATGAGCTCGCTTCAGTCTCCGGCGAAGTCGTCGTCTACCCGTCGATGCCCGAGAGCCAAGCGCACCAGCGATCCACAGTGAGCGAACTTCTGAGCACGATTCCCGGTGTCATGTTGGTTGGTGGCAGCCCCGAGCCCTTCGACGATGCGTTCGCCGATTTCGTCGAGGGCTTTGTCGATCTTGTCGAGGCGTTTTCCAAAGTAATGCACGACGACTGAGCTCTTCGGCTGTTTCGATAGCTGAACGAACTGCTACATTGTGTCAACACATCGACCACACGAATCACTGTTCGTGTTCAGTAGTCGAAGTTCAAGACGGGTGGTCTTGAAGGAGACCAAAACGATGATCACGCTTCGACGTCGATCTGTTCGCACCAATCTGTACGCCCTGCTGACCGTCCTTGCACTGGTCACGACGACCGTTGCGGTGACCCCCGGTTCTGCTGCTGCACAGGCCTCCACCTCATGTGGATCGCCGCCCGCCGGAATGAACGTCATCGAGTCCGATGCCGGCCAGATCCGCGGCACCGACGGCGACGACTTCATCTGCGGCGGACCGTCGCAGAACGTCATTCGAGGCCTGGCCGGGAATGACATCGTGTACGGCGGCGGTGGAGATGATCAGTTGATCGGCGGCGGCGGCCGCGACGAGCTGTATGGCGGTCGCGGTGACGACGAAATTCTGGGTCAACGAGGTGCCGACGACCTTCGAGGTGGCGCCGGAAGCGACACGATTTTGGGTGGACGAGGCAACGATGACCTCACGGGCGGGCCAGGCGATGATCAGCTCCGCGGCGGCAAAGGTAGCGATCATCTCGTTGGTGCCGCGGGCGACGACATATTGCGCGGTGGCGGCGGTAGCGACTCATTCGACGGTGGGGAGGGCAACAACACGGTCCACTCTGACCAAGACGACATCTCGCACGACGCGGCCGCACCCGCCGATGCTGAAAGCAACATCGCGCTTCTCCACAGCAACCCGACTCGCAATACCCAGTTCGACAACAACCCCTTTAGAGACGTCCCGATGAGAGACATCGAGACGAGCGATCTCACGGTGAACCGCGACATCTATTCCGAAGCGCTTCTCAACACCGACACGAGCGGGTTCTTCCGGGTCAAGTGCGAGCTCAGCCACTTCGCGTACGACGATCCGATTGTCTTCCCCGGCCAACCGGGCCGAGCGCACTTGCACATGTTCTTCGGCAACACAGAGGCGAATGCCTACAGCACCTTCGACTCACTGTTGAATACCGGAACCGGCACGTGCAACGGCGAGGACCTCAATCGCACTGCGTATTGGGTTCCTGCGCTGCTCGACAGCGGCGGCAACGCTCTCGTGCCGTTCGAGATCATGGTGTACTACAAGAACGACAACTTCCGCCTCAATGGTGCGAACGAGCTGGTGTCGCCGTTCCCCGACAACCTTCAGATGATCGCTGGCAACAGTGGCGCCACAGAGCCGCAGACGGATTTCACCGGTGACTACGAGATCATTCCCTCGGTCAGCTTTTTGTGCGGACCGGCGTACGGAAATGCCCAGCGGAGCGCCCTGATTCCTGAGTGCAATGGAACTGGCCAGGGCCCATACCTGGGCAACGCCCTCGAAATGCAGATCGCGTTCCCACAGTGCTTCGACCCGAGCAGCGGGACGTATCTCGCCGACCAGAGCCATGTGAACTACTCCGAGGGCGGATACTTCGGAGTTCGCTGCCCTGATTCACATCCAGAAGACCTGTCTTCGGTCATGTACCGAATCTTCTTCAACCCCGACGACTACGGCGGTTCGCTCAGCAACTTACATCTCAGTTCAGATGTGAAACCTGATGAGATCTTGCCGGGCGGCACCACGCTTCACGCCGACTGGTTCGGGGCGTGGCACCCCGAGACGATGGACTTGTGGGTCGAGAACTGCAACAACACCCAAGCCGATTGTGAGGTTGGCTTGCTCGGCCGGTCACCTGCCGTTTCGCTCGTCGAGCGCCAGCAGAACTTCTATCCCAGCGGGTACCGGGCACCCGCCGAGCAACTCGTTGCCTTGTGCCCGGGCAAGGTGTTCGACTCAAGCGACCCCGTTCGCTCGGTTTCGGGGTGCAGACACCACTAGATCCGAGCAACTTCGACCGTCGGCCTAGAAGAAGCGGTCTCCGACGATACGGACCAGCGGTTCAGGAAGGACTTTGACCGCGCCCACCATTGCTTTGTTGATAGCCCCAGGGATGTGTCGACGATCACCGTTCGCGGCGGCATCGAGTCCGGCAACCGCCACCTCGTCGGCGGTCTGCCAAACGAAATCGGGGAACTCGTCGATGCTGTAGTTACCTCGCTCGTGGAACTCGGTACGGGTGAGGCCGGGGCAGAGAGAGGTCGCGGTGACCCCCGTGCCCTTGAGTTCGGAGGCCAACGCGTTCGTGAACGTGACGACGAAGGCCTTGGTGGCTGAGTACGTGCTCGACCGAGCCATGGCGGTGTACGCGGCGACCGAGGCGACATTGAGGATCGCGCCGGTGCCGTTGGCCCGCATGGTGACCGCAGCAGCATGACTCAACCGATGCAGCGCCAGGACGTTCACCAAGACCATGTCGGTCTCGGCGTCTCGCTCATGGTCGCAAAACATGCCGTTGAGCCCGAACCCGGCGTTGTTCACCACGAGGTCGATATCACCTGCTTCGATGCGCTCTTCCACTGTTCGCAGTTGGTCGATGTTGGTGAGGTCGGCGGGAAGTACCTCGGCCTCGACGGGATGTGCCTCGGCAATGTTGTGGAGCCGCTCCTGGTCGCGCGCAACAAGCACCACAGGCACGCGTCGGCGGCCCAGCTCCTCAACGATCGACAGACCAATCCCACTCGTTGCTCCGGTTACCAGCGCCTTGTTCCACGACATCGGTGCAGCTTAGCGACCGCCGTTCTCTCCGCTTACGCCTACGCCCAGGGCCGGAGCTGTACCTTTGCGTCGACCATTCGACCGGGAAGTTCGATCTGCCATACGCCGTCGTTTATCCAGGCGGCTGTCGCCAGTTCGCCGGCTTCGACTTCGTCTTGGGGACGGTAGGCCCATGCCATGCCCACTGCGGCGCCGACCGTGTGACCCCACATACCGTCGGTGACGTATCCGACCCGAACACCGTTGCGATACACCGGCTCGTTGTGGTGGAGCAGCACGGACTCGTCGTGGACGGCCACCTGGACAAGGCGACGGGTGTTGCCCGCTTCTTTCTGGACCGCGAGTGCTTCCTTGCCGCGGAAGTCCTTGTCCCAGTCGACGGCGAAGTTGAGACCCGACTGCACGGGCGTGTCGTCGGGGGTGACTTCGTGACCCCAGTGGCGGTAGCCCTTCTCGAAGCGCAGCGAGTTGAGCGTGTGGTAGCCGGCGAGCTCCATGCCGTGCGGCTCGCCCGCTTCCATGAGTTGGTCGAACACGTGCACGGCGAATTCGGTGGGTACGTAGAGTTCCCAGCCCAACTCGCCGACGTAGCTCATCCGGTTCGCGCGAACGAGGCAGCTGCCGATGTCGATCTGCTGGTTGGTAGCGAATGGGAACGCCTCTTCGCTCATGTCGGCCTGGGTGAGGCTCTGCACGATGTCTCGTGATGTTGGGCCCATGACGGCGAGCACAGCGAAGGCGGAGGTGATATCGGTGACGGTCGCATTAGCTTCGCTGCCACTTCCTGAGACAGCGCCGTGATTCAGGATCGCTTGCTCGATCGCGAATAGATCGCGGGCCCGGGTTCCTGCTCCGCCGATGACCCAGAACTCGCGTTCACTGATGCGACTGATGGTGAGGTCGGCTTCGATGCCGCCCTTGTCGTTGAGCCATTGGGTGTAGACCGAGCCACCAA
>CAYTUB010000083.1:0-12588 GCA_964441145.1 uncultured Acidimicrobiales bacterium | reverse complement strand
GGACGATGGCAGCACTGATGGCAGCACACGGCCGGCGGATTTGGGGGCGGCGCGAGCGGTGGCTGGTAGCCGTTCCTTCGGGGAGTGCAAACGCCACGCGCTAGGTGAGGGTCACCTCAGCGTTGGCTGACCTTTCCTGGACCAAGATCGCATTTGGTAGATCGTTCTGTTGTGCGCGCTCGCTTGCATCTGTTGGCGAAAGACCAAACGAAGCCCACCGGTTGAGAATGCGTTCCTCAATCGTTTCAAGTGGAACGTCGAGCCAGACGGTGAGATCGAAGGATTCACGCAGCCCGCGCCACGGATACTCATCGAGCAGGAGATAGTTGCCTTCGGTAACGACAACGTCTTGGTCAGCGCGCAGGATCGATGCGCTGCCTCTCGAAAGGTCGAGCGTCCGGTCAAAGATCGGAACCGCGATCTCCACCTCGGGTTCATTGCGAGCCGTTCGCAACACCTGCTGATAACCGGCGACATCGAAGGTGTGCGGCGCTCCCTTGTGTGCGCGATGACCACGCTCGTCGAGGATCGCGTTGTCGAAGTGGAACCCGTCCATCGGCAGCTTTCCTGCCCTCGACCCAAGTTCGGTCGCCAGCGCTTCCGCCACGGTCGACTTTCCCGCCGCTGGTGGCCCGGCGATAGCGATTACGAAGCGCTGGCCGGTGGTGGGCGACGCGGGGACAAGCGCCGCAATCTGTTGTCCGAAATCGATCGGGGTGGTCATCGTTTCGCCATGGCCCGTGGGTCGCCCGAGCTAATGCCCGGTGTTGCGGATTCGGCGGTCGTGGCGTTCGTAGGCCAGGTCGATGAGCTCGTCGATGAGGTCGGGGTAGGAGAGTCCCGATGCTTCCCACATCTTTGGGTACATCGAGATTGGCGTGAACCCGGGCATCGTGTTGAGCTCGTTGACGAGCCAGCCGCGGCCAGCGGGTTCATAGAAGAAGTCAGCGCGTGAGAGTCCCTCGACCCGTAGGGCACGGTATGCGGCGACCGCGAGTTGTTGCATCTCCGCGATTTCGGTGTCGTCGAGCGGCGCCGGAATGAGCAGCTTGGCGACCCCGTCGTGGTACTTGTCCTCGTAGGTGTAGAAGTCAGCGCCCGCAACAATCTCGCCAGGCAGCGACGTCCGCGGGGTTCGGTTCCCAAGAACCGCGATTTCAATCTCACGCCCAACGACTTCTTCTTCGACGACGATCCACTCGTCGTAGCTGGCCGCAACCGCGAGAGCGGCCTGGACCTCCTCGACGGTTTCTGCGCGGCTCACCCCGACCGATGAACCCATGTTTGCGGGCTTGACGAAGACCGGCGAACCCAGACGGTCCAGCAACGTCTGCGCGGTGCCGTCGGTGATCTCGTCGGCGTTGAATCCAACAAATGCAGCTTGTGGCACCCCTGCGGCCAGCAGTGCGTTCTTCGCCGCGATCTTGTCCATCGCCATTGCGCTTCCGAGCACGCCGGCGCCTGCGTAGGGGACATCGGCAAGCTCGCACAAACCCTGGATTGTGCCGTCCTCGCCCAACGGTCCGTGAAGCAGAGGCAGCACCGCTCCGCCGGCCTTGGCAGTAGCGCACAGTAAATCGAAAGGCTCCACGCGTTCGCCCGACGGGTCGAGTGCGTCGGCGTCGGTATCGACAGTCGCGCGAGCCCAACCGCCGTCACGGCCGATGCCGATCGGGGTGATCTCGTAGCGGTCTGAGCGAACCGCGCTGAGCACATGTTTGGCGGTAACGCACGAGACGTCGTGTTCGGCGGATCGTCCACCAAAGAGCACCACTAAGGGTCGCCGAGCGGGAGAAGTCGTCATGGTCGTCAACAGTAGTTCCGACTGGGGTTAGCGTTGCCACCCGTGAGGCTCCGCATTAAAGAAATCGCTCAACACGTCGGCGGGTCGGTATTGGTCGATGGCACCGCCGCGTCGATAGCCGATGCCGAATTCGACGGAGCGACACAAGACAGTCGTGCCCTTCAACCGGGGCAACTGTTCGTTCCCCTCATCGCCGAACGGAACGGTCACGACTTCATTCCTGGCGCGCTCGACAAGGGTGCAGCCGCCTATTTCAGTTCGGAGTCGCCCGCGGCGGGAACCGCAATCGTCGTGGAAGACACGATGGCCGCGCTCAGTGCTGCCGGAAGTTTCGCTCGGTCCAAAGTCGAGGGTCCCGTTATTGGAATCACCGGCTCGGTCGGGAAGACCTCGACCAAGGACCTCCTCGCAGGGGCATTGAGTACCTCGCGACCTACCCATGCCTCTACCAAATCGTTCAACAACGAAATTGGGGTGCCACTGACATTGCTCAACACGCCCGACGATGCCGAGGCGGTGGTGTTGGAAATGGGTGCACGTGGGATCGGCCACATCGCAGAGCTATGTGCAGTCGCGTCACCGACCGTCGGCATCGTCACCACGGTGGCTGGAGCACACGTCGGCGAATTTGGTTCGATCGACAACATCGCTCTCGCAAAAGGCGAGCTCGTCGAGTCGCTTCCTCCCGAGGGCCTCGCTGTTTTAAACGCCGGGAATCCCTACGTTGCCGACATGGCATCACGGACGAGCGCTCAGGTGCTCTCCTTTGGCGTTGCTGGCGTGGGTCAGGACTCCAACGCCGACGTCATGGTGCGCAGCATTTCCCTCGATGATGAGTTGCGGGCAACGTTCACCCTCGACACCGAATGGGGAGAGGTGGTCGCCACGCCACAGACTCGCGGGTCACACATGGCCGAGAACGTAGCCGCGGCCGTGGCCGCGGCGCTGTGGCTGGGCTGCACCGTCGAGCAGGTAGAGCGCGGGATCGCGCAAAGCGCCGTCTCACCGTGGCGAATGGAAGTCTTCCGCAGCGCCTCGGGGGCTCTCGTGATCAACGATTCCTACAACGCCAATCCAACGTCGATGATCGGAGCGATCGATTCGCTCGTGCAGCTCGACGCTGATCGGAAAATCGCAGTCGTGGGTTACATGGCTGAGCTTGGAGAGTCTGAAGTCGAGGCCCATCAGGGAATCGCCGAACGACTCGAATCGCAGGGCGTAGAGGTCATCGCCGTCGGCACCGACCTCTATGGGCATGCGTGTGTTGTCGAACCATTGGATGCCCGATCGCTCCTCGATGGGCTCGACGAAACATGGGCTGTTCTGATCAAGGGCTCTCGATCGGCCGGGCTCGAAGCTCTCGCCGATGCACTGCGCTAGCGAATCGGAGAGCCCCCGCTACGACATTGGTCATCTCCGACCCCCGCGAGATGGACGTCAACGGGTACTGTTTCACCTCAGATGGGGACCCACTACGAGACCCTCGGCGTAAAGCCGTCCGCAAGTGCGAAGGAGATACGCAAGGCGTACCTCCGACGAGCTCGCGCCCTCCATCCAGATCGTCAGCTAGAGCGCAGCCCCGCCGATGCTCGGCGAGCCGAAGAAGCCATGCAGATGGTCAACGTTGCATGGAACGTGCTCTCGGATTCGAAGAAGAAATCGGATTACGACCAGCGCCTCAACGGACCGGGAAGCAGAGGTGCTGGGTCGCGGTCCCAGCGCCAAGCCCAGCAACGGCCTTCCCAGAGTGCAAGCCAGCCTCGGACGGCATCGAACTCCTCACAACAACAGCCCCAGAATCGCACGACTGCGAAAGCCACCACGGCGTCGAATCGAACGAAAGCCGATAGCTCATCGAGCACATGGGCATCGATTCCGGTGCTCATCGTCATCGGCATATTCCTCGGCGTCCTCATCGTCGTGTTCTTCCTAAACGACGGCGACGGCGACAATCGACCGGTAATCCAAGCTGACACGCAACTGATTCCCGGTGATTGCTTCGTGCTCGTTGGCAATACACCTCGCGAGATCGACTGTTCGACGGGGAACGCCGTTGGACAGGTCACCTCTGTCGGACCCGAACCAGGGAACTGCCCAGATAGCACGCAGCTTCCGCTGAGGGATCCCGAGAGTGACTTCTACCTCTGTTGGGCGCAAATGGTCCCAGGCAGCGCAAATACCATTCCCTAACGGGCAGCAGGCTCACCTGGGATGTTTTTAAGGCGACGACAACCGGGCTCGCGACAGCTGCGTCCGTCATGGCTATTCAACCGAGTACTCCCAGTGCCAGGGCTCACTTGGGAAGTTGATGAAACCGAAACGGGCAGCGTTCTGGGAAAGCCAGACAAAGTTATCGCTCCTTCGGCTAACCGTATTTGTGAAGTCGATGGCTAGGCCCATTTCGTGCAACGACACCCCCGGCAGAGCCGTTGGTATGGAGCACTCCTCGGGTGGCCTTTCAAAAATGTCGTAGTCCGAGGTGCCGCAGTTCAGCTGCCTGAGCTCAACCTGGCGTTGCGGGTCCCGAAAGCCCCAGCCCTCTAGTACCAGACCATCAGCTTCGGCCGCGGCGAGGAGATCTTCTACGTCGTCGGCTATGGCTTCGGCAACCTGGATTCCTCTCACGTTGACGATCGCAACGTCAGGCAACCGGTACGCGGGGGCTTCGGTAGTGGTTGTTGATGTCGTTGTCGTCGTCGCTGGGCTCACGGTGGTCGTCGTGGGTGCCGGCTCGGTTGTTGTGGGTGCGACGGTTGTTGTGGGTGCCACGGTTGTTGTGGTCTCCGGCATTCCTGTGGTTGATGTCTCTGGCACTGCGGTTGTTGAGGTCTCCGGAAGCGAAGTCTCCGGTGGTTCTGCGACATCCACAGGAGCGGGGTCGAGGTCAATTCCGGAGATTTCACCGGATGACGAACTGTCGCCAGAATTGTCAGCAGCACCAACATCAGCCTGAACCGACTCGGTCACGATTTCGGTGGCGGCACGATTGGTCATGAACGACGCGCCCACCAGAGCGAGCACTACGGCGAAAGCAAACGTTGCTCCGGCCGTCTGACTTCTGCGCCGCCGCCGCTCAGAGAGCCCCTGACGAATGTCGGCCGGGTCAGGTGATCGAAGCGAACCCGTAAGCCCGTTCAAAAGTTCGGGCACATGGTCGCCACGGAATTCGCTACTCATTGCACTTCTCCTTCGAGCTCGACTCGCAACTTGGCGCGGGCCTGGGTGAGGGTGGCAGAGACCGTTCCTGGGGCGACGCCGAGTAGATCGGCGATGTCGCCTTGCGTTCGACCCTCGACGTATCGCATGACGATCACCGACCGTTGCTTTAGGGTCAGCGCACCTACGGCGTTCCAAAGCTCGATGTTCGACGAGTCGTTCAACAGAGGGATGTCGAGGGTGTCGACGTTTACGGGGGATACGTAGCGGCGGCGGTGAAGCCAAGACCGTTTGGCCTTGTTGATCGCAACTTTGGTGACCCAATTCGTTGGCGATGTCATCTCGCCGACACGATCCCATTTGGCCAGAGCGTCCATGAACGCGTCGTTGGTTGCGTCCTCGGCTCGAGCGATGTCTCCTGCACACACGATGAGCACGGCGCCCAAAACACTTCGGTGGTTATCGGCGAACCACGTGTCAAAATCTCTGGGGCCTCGTCTCATCGGCGGTACAAGGCGCGGAGGCATCTCTTTTGCTTAGCCTAACCTGGGAATTTCTCTGCGTCGAGTGCGTGGCCGAGATACTCGGTTGGTAGCCAGCTCGTCAGAGCGATGTGCGGTCGACGTTATTGAAAGTCGAGGTGAAGGTGATCGTCCTCGCGCAATGCAAGAGCGGAACGCAGCACCTCGCCAGGCTCATCGCACACCCAACATTGGTCAGCGTCAGTTGCGGTCCAGGCCACTTCACATGGGACGCAGCGGTAGCGGACGTTTTGCCGCGGGAGGACGGGTGCTGTAGCGAGAGTGGTCGACGCGGGCATAGTGAAGAATCGGCGCCTGGGACGACTTCTTGAGCCTGTCGTTCCTGGGTCCTGGGGAACCTCCTGACGGCCGGGTGGAGGCAGTCTTGGGTCGAATTGCCCATTAAGCGTGCGGTAGGCGGGTGGTATCCATAGATGTGTGGAGGCAAGAAGATCGTTGCGACGTGTTCTTGAACATCCAAAGGTGCATTTGCTTATGGGTATGGCGAGTGGACTCTTGGCCGTAATGGCGATTGGTATTGCTTCCGCCGACGAAATGTCGGCACAGGTGCAGGAAAATTCCTCAGCACCGGTCGAACTGGCGCCTGCGGTTGTCGTGTCCGCAGGCGCCGACTCGATCAACCCGAACGCGATCGCTCGGGTCTCGGCGCTCCATGACTCACGCATCGAGTTCGGTACTGGTTTCCAGCTCGACGATGGCCGTATCGCAACCGTCGCCCATGCCTTGGTCGATGCCCGTTCCGTGCGGTTCGGGAACCGTGACGACGCGATCGAATTCGAGAATCCGAACCAGAACGCTGACGTTGCAATCTCGCGCCTTCATGATGTCGCGGCGCTAGACGGCTCGCCGTTAATCGCCGGACTTCCAATCGCGACCGTCCCGGCCGAAATCGGAGACGGGGTCGCGCTGGCGGGAATCCCCGAAGATGGCCGAATACACATTCTCACGGGCCACATCGTCTCTCGCACCGAGGGCGTCAACTACGGACTTGGACGTCCGGAGGTGTACGCCATCAGCGCCGCCGTCGATGTTGGCTATTCCGGTGGTCCGGTGGTCAACGCAGACGGCGAAGTGATCGCGATCATCGTGGGGATCGAGACACGAAGCGGCGTAACTCTGGCTGTGCCAATCGAACACCTGCCGAACTAGGGCTGCGCGAGTTGGGCACCACCAGCACGACCGAAACACTCTCGCGAGCTGTTCATCTCTTACGATGAACGCAATGGGATTCGCTGTCGTACTCGCTGGTGGAGACATTCCTGATCGTCGTCTCTTCGAAGGAGTGGAGGCTGGCGACCTGGTCGTCGCTGCTGACGGTGGAGTTCGTATTGCCAGAAGCCATGGGCTGCCCATCGATGTCGTTATCGGCGACCTCGATTCGAGCTCGGAGGGTGATCTGGCATGGGCGACGGCGGAAGGGGCAGAGATCCACTCGTTTCCCGCCGACAAGAACGCAACCGACCTACAGCTCGCGCTCGGTCACGCTGACGTTGCTGTCGGTATCGATCGCATCGTCGTACTGGGAATGGAAGGCGGACGTCTCGATCATGAGATGGGCAACTGGGCAGTGTGCTGTGGGCAGTGGCAAGCGGCCGTTGACGTGCACACCGAGCGAGGTGTGACCCATGTGCTGCGAGGGGCAAGTCGCAACGAGGTTGAGCTCACCGGAGAGCCCGGAGACATTGTCTCGCTTCTCCCACAAGGTGGTACAGCGGTAGGAGTAGAGACGGTGGGGCTTCGCTGGCCGCTCGAGGAGGCGGTGCTGTACCCCGATGACTCGCGTGGTCTGAGCAACGAGTTTGTTGACACCAGTGCGAAGGTGTCGCTACACAGTGGCGTGCTGCTCGTCAGTCGTCCGACGGTGATGACGCTGGCCTAGGTTCACGTTGCGCGGGCCATCCATCGGTTGTTGCGTCGCGAGATCTCCAACGGCAAACCGAAACTCTCCGACAGCAGGGGAGAGGTCAAGACGGTATCGATCGCTCCGAGCGCTCGGACGTTCCCCGAAGCCATGATGAGGCCATGAGAGAACGAGGGAGGGATCTCATCGACGTGATGGGTGATCAGAACCATCGCCGGCGACTCGGGCTCGGCGGCAATCCGTTCCAAGGTGAGCACGAACTGCTCACGTCCCGCCAGGTCCAAGGCCGCCGTTGGTTCGTCCAGCACCAAAAGAGCAGGGTTGGTCATGAGCGCGCGGGCGATGAGGACACGCTGTCGCTCACCAGATGAACATGCTCCGAATCGTTGGCCGGCGAGGTAGGAGACACCAGCTCGCTCCAAGGACCTTTCCGCGACCTCAGCGTCGCTCTGGTCGTAGTCGTGCCACCAAGTCTCAAGTGCCCCATGCTTTGCCGTCATGACCACATCTCGTGCCGATAGATCGGGCCTGATCTGGTCGGCCAGCGCCGCAGATGCAAATCCCACTCGTGGGAGAAGCGGACCAATATCGGCCCGTCCGAGCGTTACCCCGAGGACGGTCACCGCCCCACCAGACGGGTGCAGTCGTAGTGCAGCGATTTGGGCCAAGGTTGTCTTTCCCGACCCATTTGGCCCGAGCACCACCCACCGTTCGCCAGGGTTAATCGTCCAGTCGACCTCATCGAGAATGACAGTGCCGTCGACCACGCGACCAACGTCGGACATCTCCAGGATCGGTACCGTCTCAGCCATTGCCAACCACCCCGTTGCGACACGTCACGCTTGGGCCCGGAAGATCAAAGCCGAGCGTCTTGGCCAACCCGTTTTCGAGAGCGACATCGCTCGATCGAGGACCCAACGACGGATCAGCGGGAGATCCCGTTAACCCTGACGGGTCGAGGCTCAACGACTCGGCGAGGAAGCGAGCAAACTCGAGGCGGTTTACTCGCTCATCGCCAGCGACGTGCACTATCCCCGTAAAGGTGTGGTCCCGGGCGAGCTGGCCGACGGCAAAGGCGAGGGAATCCACATGGATAGGGTTGCGCCATTCGTCGGTAAAGAACGAGATGTCCTCCCCGTTAGCGGCTCGGGTGACCAGGCGTTCTTGGGGTGCATCGGCGCTGCCGTAGATGAGCGACGTGCGCACGACCGCCGAATTTGGGTTGGCAGAAAGCACGAGCTGCTCGGCTTGGGCCTTGGCCGACCCGTATTGGCTGATCGGGCTTAACACGTCATCTTCGCGATAGGGCCGTCCGAGCTCTCCGTCGAAGACGAGGTCTGTCGAGACATGCACCAGGCGCGCCGAATGTTCGGCGCACGCACGCGCCACGTTCGCCGCGCCCGTCGAACAGATCTCCACCGCGTCCTCACCGCTTTGGCGGTATGCGGTATTGATAACGGCGGTCGGCTGCACGGCCTCGAACAGAGCGCCCAGCGCATCGACATCGAGAATGTCGCACCGATGCCAGTGAGATCGATCCGCCGAGGTGGGTGCATCGGGGGCGTTGGTGAAGAAGGTGGCATCGACGGCAATATCGCGAGCCATCGCCCACGTTCTTGTTCGACCCCCAAGGAACCCGCTTCCACCGATGATGAGGAGTTGCTCGGTGCTCATGGAACGATGTGGCGCAGGCTCATGCACCCATTGCGTGATAGCCGCCATCGACATGGATCATCGACCCCGTCGTGGCGGGAAACCAATCACTCAAAAGCGCCACAGTCGACCGTGCAACGGCGGAGGAATCGCGCACATCCCAACCGAGGGGCGCTCGGTCATCCCACACATCTTCGAACTTGCTGAACGCCGGAATCGACTTTGCAGCGATCGTGCGGATCGGTCCGGCCGCCACCAGGTTGAATCGAATGTTGGCAGGCCCGTGCGCCTTTGCCAGGTAGCGATTTGTTGACTCGAGCGCGGCCTTGGCAACTCCCATCCAGTTGTAGGCAGGCCAGCTCACCGTCGCATCAAAGTCGAGCCCGACGACGCTGCCGCCCTCGCTCATCAACGGCACCACGACCTCGGCCAAAGTCTTGAAGCTGTACGCCGAGATCTCAAGAGCGACCTGTACGTCCTCCCATGTGGCGCCCATGAAGTCGTCGCCCAAGCAGGCCTCCGGTGCAAAGCCAATTGCGTGAAGGGCGGCGTCGACTCGACCCCACTTCTGTTCGAGTTGGTCGCGCACCTCCGATACGTGATCGGGGTTCGTGACATCGAGTTCGAGAACCTCGGCTTCGGTCTCGAGCTTGCGTGCGGTCCGCTTGGTTAGCGACAACCCACGGCCAGCGCCAGTCAAGATGATGTTGGCGCCTTCGGCTTGCGCCATTTGTGCAACGCCAAAGGCCAGCGATGCGTCGGTGAGCACACCGGTAATCAGAACGTTCTTACCCTCAAGGATTCCCATTTGGGCAGTCTTGACCACCAGGAGGGCGTCGTCCAACACAGCGCTGTGTTTCCCTTCGCGTGGTGTTTGGAGCCCACAGCTCTATCGGGAGAACAGTATTTCGGGGAGCCGTTCAGTCGGTGGGAGACTTGCTAGCGTCGCTACATGGGTGAGATGCGACTCTATGACACAGCGACGGGCGCGATCGTGCCCCTGCAGATACGGGACATAGCTCGGATATACATCTGTGGCATTACGCCATATGACGCCACGCACCTCGGCCACGCCGCCACCTATGTCACCTATGACGTCTTGCATCGCCGGTTGTTGGGCCGGGGCCACGAGGTTCAGATGGTGCGCAATATCACCGACATCGACAACGATTTACTGGAACGAGCCCAGCGCGATGGTGTGAACTATCTCGATTTGGCGTTCGGTCAGAAGCGCCAATTCGATGAGGACCTCGCAGCGTTGGGCGTGCTCGACCCATGGAGCGAACCGCGCGCAACATCGGCAATCCCCGACATTCGCGGTGTGGTTGCTCGCCTACTCGATAGCGGAGCGGCCTATGTCGTAAACGGATCGGTGTACTTCGACCACGCCGCGAGCTCGAATTTTGGTTCGGTCAGCGGATTTAGCCGGGTCGACATGCGAGCGATTGGCGAACGTCGAGGTGAAGATCCGCTCGACCCAAACAAACAACACCCGCTCGATACCGTTCTGTGGCAACCATCGCTCGAAGGGGAGCCTTCTTGGGAGGCGCCCTGGGGAAGCGGTAGACCGGGCTGGCATATCGAATGCACCGCGTTGTCATTGCGCGAGTTGGGCACCATCGACATTCACGGTGGCGGTTGCGATTTGGTCTATCCCCATCACGAATTTTGTGCGGCGCAGCTCGATGTCTTGGACAACTCCCCAATCGGGCATTGGATGCACCAGTCGTGTGTACATATGCGCGGCGAACCCATGAGCAAGTCGACGGGCAACTTGATTTTCGTGCGTGACCTGTTGCGCGAATGGGAGGGCCCGGTCATTCGCCTTGCTGTCCTATCTCAGCACTACCGAACCAGCGCATGGGAATGGTCCGACGCATTGCTCGATGAAGCAAAGGCGCGCTTGGCTAGTTGGAACGGGTCGAGCGGTGGCGACCAGCGAGACATCGAGCAGCTCTGCAACGAGGTCGGGGCAGCGCTCGACGATGACCTCGATGTCCCGACGGCGCTAGCCACCATCGATCAGAGCGCCGCTGCGGGGGTAGACGTTTCTCCCGCCGCAGCGATGCTCGGCATTGGTTAGTTAGGTACTAGTTCAAGACCTGATTTATCTGCTCGCATGAGAGCACCGAGTCGTTGCTGTTCACCGCAGGCACTGCGCCAGCGGTCAATACGACCAATTCGGGCCAGCAGCGATCTTCCCCAATTCCGCCGTCGAGGGTGTCGTCGCCCGGGCCGCCGCTTAGCAAGTCGTTGAGCTGATTGCCGTTGACAATGTCGTTTCCGTGGAAGCCGTCGACGACGTCGAGACCATCTGAGCCACTCAAGATGTCATTGCCGCCCTCGCCACCGACGTAATCGGCGCCGTCGTTGCCAAGAATGGTGTCGTCGCCTCCTGGATGAAGGATCCCGCTATTTGGTGGCTCGTCGAAGGCCCGGCCATCGTCTCCGAGTAGATGATCTTGACCAAGGCCTCCATTGATGAAGTCATCACCGAGGCCACCAATCACGTCGTCGTTACCTTGGTTGCCAAAGACCGTGTCATTGCCCCTGCCGCCATCGACAGCATCGTTGCCTTTCCCCGCTTCGATGAAGTCGTTGCCCCGCCCAGCGAGAATGATGTCGTTGCCGCTATCACCGTGGATCTCGTCATCGCCCGTAGATCCAATGATCTCGTCGTTGGCAGTGCCTCCGAAGAGTGTGTCGTTGCGCTCCCCACCGTTGATGAGGTCCTTGCCACCGTTGCCGTGAATCTCGTCTTTGCTGAGCCCACCGCGAAGCTCGTCGGCGCCATTGCGCCCGAAGATGAGGTCCTTGCCGGGACCGCCACCGATGACGTCATCCCCGTCGCCACCGTCGATCGTGTCAGCACCCTTGTTGCCAAATACGACGTCGTCGCCACCACCGGCACAAATTACGTCGTTGCCGGACAACCCGTGGATCTCGTTGTCGCCGTCACCAGCCAAGATAATGTCCCGTTGGTCGGTGCCGGTTATGACGGCAGCGTTGCTCTCGATTGTGGGAGCAAAGCCTTGGCAGGTCGATTGCGCCCCCGCTGGGGCGATTGCGATCGACGATGCGACGAGTCCGGCGACGATGCCAGACATGACCTTGCGGCTCCTAAGCCTCATTGTGGTTCCCTTCATGCCCGCGCCATGTGTGAACGATACTGGACCGCTGCGATAACGCATAAACCACCACATGGGGGACGCGTTCATTGTCTCGGCTTGACGATAGTTTGTTGACTATGAGTGACATAGTCGTGACACTGCCCGATGGTTCGCAACGTGAGTTGTCTGCCGGAGCCACTTCCGGTGACCTTGCGGCCGAGATTGGACCGGGGCTCGCCAAGGCTGCGTTAGTCGCAACCGTTGATGGCGAAGCTGTCGACCTCGACGTTCCCTTGCACGATGGCGCTTCCGTCGCTCTCGTAACCGACCGTGATGAGCTCGGGTTGGAGACGCTGCGTCATTCGACAGCGCACCTGATGGCTCAAGCGATCCTCGATTTGTACCCAGGCACCACCTTTGCGATCGGTCCGCCGATCGAACACGGCTTCTACTACGACTTTG
>CAYTUB010000082.1:0-12721 GCA_964441145.1 uncultured Acidimicrobiales bacterium | reverse complement strand
CTGCTTCCTCAGCTGGAGCGTCCTCGGCCTCAGCGTCGCCTGACTCGTCAGCATCATCTGCTGCGGCGGCGGCCTCTTCGACAGCCTTTGGTGGCTTTGGAGGGGCAGGAGCGGTGTAACCCTTGTTCGGGGTTGGTTCAGGAGTTGGTGGGATCTCCGGTGCTACACCGGTGAACTCTTCCCACGCACCCGAGATCTTGAGGAGCTTTGCGACTCGCTCGGTTGGTTGTGCACCGTTCTTCAACCAATGCACGGCCTTGTCGTTATCGATCTCGATAACCGAAGGGTCTTGTCGTGGCTGGTAGGTGCCAACGATTTCAATGAAACGACCATTGCGGGGCGAACGCGAATCTGCAGCAACGACGCGGTAGGTCGGTTGCTTCTTCTTGCCCATACGCATAAGGCGGAGCTTTACAGCCACGAATACATCCTCTTGTTGGGAGCCTCCGAAAGGTGTTGAGACTCGACCGATAGATGCTAGCCGGGAACCCTCCCGGTTCCTACGAGTTCTTTCGCCTTCGGCTCAATAACATCGGAAACTGGCATGCCGGGAACCCTCGCTGTTCTTACAAGAACTTGGGACCAGCGACGACAGCACCTTTCCTCGCCTGTGTCTTCATTCTAGAGTTGGGAGACGTAGGGACTTCGTCGCAATCGTCCACGTCTAGGCCACTATGTACGATCCGATCAAAGATGGCGTCGAGAAGTCTGTTCTCGACGTCACCTACGTCGAAGCCGAGCCACCAGAGCGACTGAGCGAACTGGTGCATTGCTTCTGGCAGATGCGAAGCGAGCATGAGCTTGCCGAGAACTTCACTCTTCACGCCATGCCCGATGCCTGCGTGAACCTGCTTTTCGACCAGGCGAACGCCGAAATCGCCGGAGTCACAGCACTACAAACAACACATACCACTCTCGATCTCGGCCGGTCCTTTCACTACGTTGGCGTCCAGTTTTTCCCGGGCGTCTGGCACGGCGACCTCGACGCAACTATCGACCGATACGTCGGAGACCCCTACGAGGGCGATCTGCCCCTCGTCGCCACCAACAAGGCGATGCTCGAACTCGACTTTGATACACAGCAAACGCATCTCGCCCAGCTCATCGATCGTCTAGCCGCCGATGGCCTGGTCGAGCCGAACCCGGTGACCGCATCGATCCTCTCCCACATCCATGAGGTGCACAGCGTCGCCGATATGGCCCGCGTCGCTTCGTTGTCGGCTCGGCAACTGCAACGCACCCTCAAGGCAACCACCGGCTTCACTCCACACGACCTCCTGAAGGTGCTCCGCATCCAACAATCGTTTCGTCAGGACTACCTGTTGTCTTTCACCGACCAGTCGCACTTCACGCATTCGTTTCGACAGGTCACCGGCTACACCCCGGGAAAGTTCGAGAAGACCTTCGATGTCTGATATCTACAATCCCTGACCAGCCAGCCTTGCTTTGATGAGAGAGAAGGCAATGAGTCTTCACCGTTCATCTGGAACGGACACCTACGAAAGGTTCTCTCATGAGAAAAGTTGGCTGGTTTGATATCTACGTCGCGGACATGGATCGGGCGCAAGCCTTCTATGAGACCGTGCTCGCCACGACGCTGTCGGCCATGGACGACCCGAACGATCCGTCTAACGAGATGCGCGCCTTTGAGGGCGACTATGCCTCGCACGGTGCAGGTGGAGCGCTCGTGAAAATGGAGCACGCAAGCCCCGGTGCAGGAGGCTCGATGGTCTATTTCTCCTGCGAAGACTGCGGCGTGGAGCAAGGCCGAGTGGCTGGGGCTGGTGGCCAAGTAGTTCGACCGAAGTTCCAAATCGGCGAGCACGGGTTCGTGAGCCTCTTTGTCGACACCGAAGGAAACATGGTCGGTCTGCACTCGATGCAGTAAAGCTGGCGCTCTTGGGTAGGGGGACCTCTAGCTGGTTCTCCTACTCCTGCGGGGGAAGTCCGGGAAGGCGCAGGCTCGAGACCTCTTCCATGCTTTCTTCCATCAGCGCAGTTGGGTTTGCCATTGGAGCTGGACCCTTGGCTGTGGTGCGACCGCCACCGCGACGCCCCTTCTTCCTCTTGCCGCCGCCCTTGCGCTTGGATTTCGGCGGTGCCATACCGAATTGCTTCATCATCTTTTGCATCTCGTTGAATTGCGTAACGAGTGCCGTGACGTCTTGGGGCTTCATGCCAGATCCGTTAGCGATACGGGCTCGCCGCGACGCATCGATCATCTTGGGTTCTTCGCGTTCGGCGGGTGTCATCGACTTGATGATCGCCTCAAGACGAGCGATCTGTGAATCCTCGATCTCGACGTCTTTCACCTCTTTGGGGATGCCGGGCATCATGCCGAGGAGATTTCCGATGGGGCCCATCTTCTTGATCTGTTGCATCTGCTGCAGGAAGTCCTCGAGGGTGAACTTTCCTTCGAGCAGCTTTTGCGCTGCCTCTTCGGCTTCGTCCTCTTCGAAGGCAGCTTCGGCCTTTTCGATGAGCGTCTCGATGTCGCCCATACCCAGGATGCGGCTCGCGAGGCGGTCCGGGTAGAAGACCTCGAAGTCTTCGAGCTTCTCACCGGTCGACGCGAAGGCGATTGGGCGACCAACGACCTCTTTGACCGAGAGCGCCGCACCACCGCGGGCATCGCCGTCGAGCTTGGTGAGGATGACACCATCGAGGGCGAGGGTGTTGTGGAAGGACTCGGCGACGTTTACCGCGTCTTGTCCGGTCATCGCGTCGACGACGAGGAAGGTGTACTGCGGATCGAGGACTTCAGAGATTTGGCGGACTTCCTCCATCAATTCTTCGTCGATGGCCAAACGGCCCGCGGTATCGACGATGATGACGTCGCGGCCGAGGTTCTTGGCCTCCTCCATCGATGCCCGGGCGACGCTCACGGGGTCGGATTGCTCAGAAAATACGGGCACGTCGATTTGCTTGCCCAATGTCTTGAGCTGCTCCACAGCGGCAGGACGCTGAAGGTCGGCGCCCACGAGCAAAGGCTGACGGCCTTGCGACTTAAAAAGGCGAGCGAGCTTGGCTGAGTTCGTAGTCTTACCCGAGCCCTGAAGGCCAGCCATGAGCACGATCGTGGGGGGCTTGGGCGAGAAGGTGACCTGCATAGCCTCGCCACCGAGGCTGGTGGTGAGCTCCTCGAGGACGATCTTGACGATCTGTTGGCTCGGGTTGAGGGCCTTGGAAAGCTCATCGCCGAGCGCGCGATCACGTATGCGGGCGACGAGGCTCTTAACGACCTCGAAGTTGACGTCGGCCTCAAGCAGGGCGAGGCGAATCTCGCGGAGCGTCTCGTCGACGTCCTTCTCGGTGAGCTTCCCCTTGCCGCGAATGCGGCCAAAGATGCCATCGAAGCGGTCTGAGAGGGTATCGAACATTGTCTTCCTAGATCTACGGTCTCACCAGGCCGAAGTAGGGGCCTGTCATATGCGGTTTGGTCTTGGTCGCAGCGCGTGCGTGCTCTCCAAGTCTATTGGCATCAATCTAGGAGCGAGCGGCGTTCTCTTTAGCGATCCGTCCCTGGCACTCCACGGAGGGAATCGCGCTGGTTACGCGCGATACACGCGTGCGATCGTGGTTCGGCAAGGATCATGAATGTGAAAAAGAGAGGAACCGGAATCGAGCGGTGTCTCGATGTCGTTACCTCTTCATGACGGTTGCGAACCACATCCCAGGCCCGGCGGCCTACCACATAGACCCTCAGGCTTCTCGGGCGGTGGGGACGATCCTATTGCTCGTCTTGGCAGCGATCGTTGGCCTCGTCATCATCGGAGTCGTTGCCGGCATTGACGTGCCAGCCATGGAGGATTTCTCGGCAGCAAATTAGCGTCCACCGATTTCGGTCGCAGCCCCCACAAAATCGAAACCTTTAGCCCGCAGCTGCGGAAAAGCAGCGGTTATTCAAATAGTGCGTCGACGAAGTCGTTCGCGTTGAATTCGATGAGGTCGTGAGCGCCCTCTCCTAAGCCGACGAGTTTCACGGGGATGTCGAGCTCTTGTTGTACGGCGACGACGATGCCGCCCTTTGCCGATCCATCGAGCTTGGTGAGCACGACGCCGGTGAGATCCGCCGCCTCGGTGAACGCACGAGCCTGGGTCAGACCGTTCTGGCCGGTCGTCGCATCGATCACTAGGAGGGTCTCGGTCACGGTGCCTGCGCCCTTCTCGGCGACTCGGCGGACCTTCGACAGCTCATTCATGAGGTTGGTCTTGTTGTGAAGGCGACCCGCGGTGTCGGCCAAGACAAGGTCAGCATCCGTTGCCGCGGCGTGCTCGACGGCGTCGAAGATCACCGATGAGGGGTCGCCGCCTTCGGCGCCGCGCACGCAGTGTGCCCCAGACCGGTCTGCCCACATCGTGAGCTGTTCGGCGGCTGCGGCGCGGAAAGTGTCGCCTGCGGCCAAGACGATCTTCTTGCCATCTGCTACTTCGCGGGTCGACAACTTGCCGATGGTCGTGGTCTTGCCCACACCGTTGACGCCGACAAAGAGCCATACCGACGGGTCGCCGCCGAGGGCCAACGAGATGTCGTGTTTGCTGAGGCGGGCCTTCATCTCGTCCTTGACCAGTTCGATGAGCACTGCAGGATCTTTGACGTCCTGCTCTTCTGCTTGTTCACGAACGGTCTCGAGGATTTCGGTCGTTGGTCGGACACCAACGTCAGCGCGGATGAGCGCCTCTTCGAGTTCTTCCCAGGTCTCGGCGTTGACATCGCCGCGAGACATGATGGAGCCGAGGTATCCGGCCATTGCTGTTCTCGCCTTGCCCAGGCGACCTCGGAACGTTGCCCGCTCCGGTTCTGGTTCGGGCTCGGGTGCCTCTTCCTCGACCATCGGCTCGTCGACGTCAACGTCGGTGTCGACGTCGAGGTCGGGGCCAGCCGCCGCTGTCTCGGTATCGATTGCTCGATCAGCAGCGTCTGTGGCCGAGCGGTCGATGGTTGGGGTGTGGTCGCCGCGGCCACGCATAAGCGCGAAGCCAGTGCCACCAACGACGAGTACGGCAACGACGATCAGGATGATCAGCAGAATGGGATCCATAGCGGCTTAAGCCTAGGGCCGCTCGGCGCGACGCCAGACGATCTGCAACGCACGTCGCTCAAGTTCTGAAATCACCGCTCGTCAGAATCATCATCGATCGGCAACTCAGACACCGGCTCACTGCAGAGGCGATGCTGTTTTCAGGTTCGAGTGCCCGGGGTGGACGATCCCCGGGCACTCGGTCCCTGACACTGGGCTGAACCGGCGAGCCGGAGGGGAAAACCCACCGGTTCAGCAGTACACACTGGAAACTAATCAGAGGGGTATAAAGCTGTTGTAAGGACGCCATTCATCTTCTGTTCACGCTCACGCGCCGATCTCCGTGATCGATGACATTGACTCGATGACATCGTCGGGCGTGCCGATGTCTTCGGTCGATTGGCCGCGCTGAGGTAGCCAGATGGCAAAGGTCGAGCCTTGCCCAAGCTCGGATTCGAGTCGTACGGTGCCATCGTGGGTTTCGGCGATCTGGGCGACGATTGCGAGCCCCAACCCGGAACGCCCATCACGTTTGAAGTTCTGCGACTGATCGCCACGCCACAGGCGGCGGAAAACTCGTTGCTGGTCTCCTGGGGCGATGCCGGGACCTTGGTCCTGCACGCCCATCCAGACCCAGTTCTCGATCTTGCCTGCTCGAACCCAGATCGCGGTGTCGGGCGGCGCTATGCGAATCGCGTTGGCGAGCAGGTTTGCGAGCGCCCGACGCAACGCCACCGGGTCTCCGTCGACGACGAGTTCCACGTCGGAGGCGATCGAAGTCTCGATCGAGATCTCGTCCACCGAGGCCGGAATGACAAATTCCTCGGCAACGCTTTCGGCCATCGATGCAATATCGACCGCTTCCACCCGCTGAGTCCTGGTTTCTGCACGGGCATGGTCGAGAAGGTCATCGACCAGAGTGGACATTCGCTCCGCAGATCGCCCAACCACCTGACCGGTGCGGCGCAGCTCTTCGGTCGTTGCGTTGGGGTCGGCGAGCGTGACATCGAGGTTGGTTCTGATTACGGCGAGCGGGTTTCGCAGCTCATGAGAGGCTTCGTGAATGAAACGAACCTGGGCGGCGAAGGCCATGTCGAGGCGATCGAGCATGTCGTCGAAGGTGTTGGCCAAGCGCCCAAGCTCATCATCGGGCCCGCTCAGATTGATCCGACGATTCAGGTCGCGAGCGTTGATCGACCGGGCCACATCGGTAATGCGTTCGATCGGGCGAAGCACGATACCTGCGACATACCAACCCACCCCAAGAGAGGCGACGAACAACAAGCCGATCGCCGCAAAGGAAAACTCGCGAAGGTCCTCAAGCGCCCGACGATCAACTTCGGCTTCGAAGTCTTCGAGCGCCCGAACTGCCACCGCTCCCCCGGTGTCGGGGTCGCGCACGACGAAATCTACGCTTCCATCCTCGTAGATCGACCCACCGATTTCTCGGCTGATACCTGCGTAGAGGCCTCCGACCACGACCGCCGCCAAACTAAACAGCAGTATCGAGTAGAGCAACGCGATTCGGAACCGAATCGAGCCGACCCATGCTGGCAAGAAACGGTCGGAGTTGACCCCAACGCTCATTGGTCGACGAACGGTCTGGTCGCGTGCCTCGGCAACCTCGGGTGGCCGGAACTCGCCGGTCATTCCTGGTTCGGGGCGGGTCATATCGCTCATGTCGGGGCCTGCTTTTCATCGAGCAGGCGGTATCCGGATCCAATCACCGTCTCGATGAGTTGAGGTCCCCCTTCTCGTTGCAGCTTGCGCCGCAAGGTTCCGACCGTCACCCGCACGGTGTTGGTGAAGGGGTCCGCGTTCTCGTCCCATACGTGTTCGAGCAGATGTTCCTGGCTCAAGACGTTTCCGGGATGGGTCATGAAGTAGCGCAACAATGCGAATTCTTTGGGTGTGAGATCGAGCATCACCCGGTCGAGACTTGCCTCGTGGCGAGCCGTGTCGAGAACGAGCGGCCCGACCTCGATCACCGAGGATCCGTGCTCGATGTCGCGTCGAAGCAACACTCGAATACGCGCAGAGAGCTCGCCGAACGCGAATGGCTTGACGAGGTAGTCGTCGGCTCCTGAGTCGAGACCCAGGATGCGTTCATCGACGGCGTCGCGCGCCGTCAGCATCAAGATGCGGGGCGCTCCACCCTCTGGCGGGTTCTGACGAACCGATCGACAAACCTCGAGCCCATCTACGCCAGGCATGGTCAGGTCGAGGCAAATCAAGTCGTATGGCTGGTACACGAGACGGTCGAGAGCGTCGGCACCGTCGTGCACGACATCAACCGCATACCCCTCACGCCGAAGCCCGGTCGCAACCGCTTCTGCGAGGTCTACCTCATCATCAACAACCAAAATGCGCACAACACCACAGTACTACCTGTGGATAAAGCCAATGTATGGACGGCACCGCACGGCCATCTCCGCCGCAAACCCCACCTCCGATAGATTTGTCCCCCGTTTGATACCGAATAGGTATCAAACGGGGGACAGAAATGCGGGTGGTGGTCTATTGGACGAGGGAGTCGGCGAGGGCTTCGTCTCTGGTGGCGCCGGTGCCGTAGTTGCGTTCGATCTCTGATCGTTCGCTGACGACCTTTGAGGAACCACCGGGTTCCATGGTGACGCCATAGAGCGAGTCGGCGCTTTCCATGGTGCGCTTTTGGTGCGACACGATGACGAGCTGCGCTTCGTTGCGGAACTCTTCGACCAAGCTCAAGAAGCGATGAAGGTTGACGTCATCGAGGGCTGCCTCGACTTCGTCCATGATGTAGAACGGCGATGGGCGGCTGCGGAACACGGCAAACAGGAATGCGAGAGCCGTGAGCGAGCGCTCGCCACCGGAGAGCAGCGAGAGCTTCTTGACGTTCTTACCTGATGGCTTTGCGCTTACCTCGATGCCGGTCTCGAGCAGGTTGTTCGGCTCGGTGAGGCGAAGCTTGCCCTCGCCACCGGGGAACAGACGCCCAAAGAGCGTGGTGAAGTTGTCCGCGACATCGGCGTAGGCAGAGGCAAAGACGGTGACGATCTCTTCGTCGATCGCACGAATGACCTTGTTGAGCTCTCGACGGGTGGAGCGGATGTCTTCGAGCTGGCCCTTCAAGAATTCGTGACGTTCGGTGAGCGCTTCGAACTCTTGCAAAGCCAGCGGGTTGATTGGACCCATCAACTTCAGGTCACGCTCGAGCTCACGGGCCCGAGCGGCTGGAGTAACGCCATCGGGCAGCTCAGGATGATCTGCCTGAATCGCCGTGTGCGGATCGGTGTCGAGGTCACGTCGCAGCGCTTCGGTTGTGGTTTCGAGTCGTAGGCGTGTCTCAGCCTCGTCGATTTCGATTCGGGATGTGCGCTCGGTCAGTTCTCGCAGCTCGGTTTCGGTCGCCGTACGTTGCGCACGCAAACCTTCGAGCTTGGAGGTGAGCTCATGGACGACAGCTGACTGCGCTCGGCGCTCCTCGCGGCGGGCTTCAAGATGCACTCGCAACTCTGCGACGGTCTCCGTCAAGAGTGCCGCGACGCGTCGGGTCAGCGCTTCTTTGCGGTCGAGCACGACGCCCTTGCGATCTGCCTCGCTTTGTTGCACGGCAAGGCGTTCGAGACGGTCCTGCACCTCGCCGAGCCGACGCCGCAGCACGCCGCGACGCTCTTCGAGCGATGCAGCACGGACTTCGAGATCTCGTCGTTGCTCGGCGATGGTGGCTGCTCGCCCGGCCAGAGTCTTGCGGGTGCCTTCGAGCTCTCGGGCAAGCTCAGCTGATTGGGCTTCGGCTGACTCAAGGCTCGGAAGAAGGCTTTCGAGTTCGTTGGCTCGCTCGCTTTCACGTGCGAAGCGGCTCTCGAGCTCCTCACGTTGGGTCGCCGAGGTATCGCGCTCTACTTGGATTTGGCGCAACTGCGCATCGATGTGGTGCAGCGCTTCGGTGGTCGAGTTCAGTTCGGCATCGTTGCTATCGAGGGCTGCGGCTGCGGTGCGATCCGTGGACAAACAGCTCGCTACGGCCCCGCCTGCGACCTCAAGGTCTCGGTCGCAACGCTCGCGGTGCGCCTCGGCTTCGGCGACAGCCGACTCCGCCTCTTCGAGAGCAGCACGAGTGGCACCTACACCAGACGTACCGAGTCGCCAGAGTCCCCCACCGATCCGGTCGCCGTCTTTGGTGACCACGACTCGACCGGTTTCGATCGAACGGTCGAGAGCGTCGCGCCAGTCGCCATCGATCGCGTCGATATTGGCGAGCAGTCCGCTGAGCACTCCCGCAGCTCCGTCTCGTTGTGGCGTGACTCGGTTGATGACCGAATCAGAGGTTGGTGATGCCGGAGCTACCAACGGGTCGAGGGCAATGACCGAACCGCTGCCGCGTCCGTTTGCGAACGCTTCCAGTGCGGCACGGCCAGCATCGGAGGATTCGACTACGACCGCACCGAGGGCCTCGCCGAGTGCGGCTTCCACCGCGTTCTCCCACCCAGGCTCGATAGCCACGACGTCGAGAAGTGTGCCCACGAGGCCATCGACTTCCTGAAGGTCATCGGCACCCGCTGCAGTACGGGCAGAGTCGAGCGCTTCTGCGAGTGCGGCGTGGCGAGCTTGAGCTGAACGACACACTGCGTCGGCCTCTGATCGCTCCGCTTGCAAGGAAGCGAGGGCTTCCTGTGCGCCAAGGTGCTCGTTCGCCGCTGCATCTGCGGTCAAGACAAGTTCTTGCTCGCGCTCCACGGCAGCATCGAGCTTCTGTCGTTCATCTTGCTGGCGAGTGTTGAGTTCGCTCGCTCGGACGTCGAGTGCCTGCGACCGTTGCTCGAGTCCACCAAGCTCTGTCGTTGCGGCGCTGATGGAGCTGCGAAGTGCTACGAGCTCACCGCGCACCTCAGCAGCACGACCAGCGGCTGCAGCTTCGGCGCTTTCGCCACCTTCTGCCGACAGTGCGAGTTCGAAGGTGGAACGATCCTCGGCAAGGCGTTGCTCGCCTTGCACGAGCTGTTCTTGTTCGGGAGCCAGCGCAAGGATCTTGCCATCGACATCGGTGAGTTCATGACCGAGCTGGCCAACCTCACTGCGCAACGCTGCGACAACATCACCATCGATTGTCGCCTGTCGCTCACGCACAATGCCTCGGAGGCGCTCGTCGATGAGGTTCTGGGCACCGTCGGCTCTTTGGCTGAGGCCTTCGAGCCGTGCGAGTGCATCGCCAAGGTCAACGGCTCCTTGTGCAGACAGGTCGCTTTCGAGGCTGATGATGTCGACATCGAGCGTGGAGAGCAGTGCGCGAAGTTCACGATCCTTGGCACCGAAGTCACGCCGGTTCTGGGCGTGGGTATCCATCTTCTTGCGCAAGGTCTCGACCTGGCGCCCGGCCAGCCATACCTGGCATCGGTGCAGCTCGGTGACAACATCGCCGTGACGACGAGCGGCGTCGGCCTGCTTTTCCAAAGGACGAAGCTGGCGGCGAACCTCGCGGAGGAGATCTTGAATGCGAGTGAGGTTTGCTTCGGTGGCGACGAGGCGGCGTTGTGCCTTCTCGCGGCGCTTGCGGAACTTCAGAACTCCGGCAGCCTCTTCGATGATGAGACGACGATCCTCGGGGCGAGCATTGAGCACCGCATCGATTTGGCCCTGACTGATGATCACGTGCTGGGTTCGACCAACGCCCGAGTCAGACAGCATCTCTTGGATATCGAGCAAACGACACGGCACGCCGTTGAGCGAGTATTCGCTGTCGCCAGAACGAAATAGGGTTCGAGAGATCCGAACTTCGCTGAACTCGGTCGGAAGTTGTCCATCGGAGTTATCGATGGTGAGCGCAACCTCGGCTCGGCCCAACGCCGGACGGTTGGACGTGCCAGCGAAGATCACATCGTCCATCTTTTGTGAACGAACAGACTTTGGAGCTTGGGCGCCTAGCACCCACGCGATGGCGTCGACAACGTTCGACTTGCCGCTGCCGTTTGGACCAACGACAACCGTGACGCCGGGTTCAAGTTCGAGGTCAATCGAGTCCGCGAAAGACTTGAAGCCCTTCATGGTCAATGTTTTGAGGTACACAGTGCGCTCCGGAGGATCTCATCGCGTGCCGCCACACGCCATCTACGCACGGTATCGCGGCGAACTACATCGGTGTAAGTCGGGCGACAGGCCGCGTCCGCCCGCACCAGCAACCCGCAGGGTTGCCCTTCGCAGCTGCGGGTTACCCCACCGAGATTTGCTCTACGAAGCCTCCGCGAGGCCCACCGCTCTGAAAATCGTTGCCCAGCGAGTCGAGCCCCCACACATCGACGCGGATCGCCACCGAGTCCTCGCCGATGCTGAGAAGATCCCGGCTGCTGTAGATAAAGGGACCTTCAGAAAGATCGTGATCGAATCCTGGCTCGTCATAGAACTGATTGGTCACCTGCGACGTGTCGATGAGGTTCCACGTTTCTGCGTCCGGGCTGAACCACACCTCATTGCTGAACAACAGTTCATCAGACCGATGCGTCAGCCTGACTGCGAGGCCGGCCTCACCTACCCGTGTCTCGGTGAACTCAACGGTCTCTAGGGTGGTCGGCACCTCAGACTCACGCCAGGTCGCTCCTTCGTCGGTCGACACCCAAACCGAAGTGGTGTTCGAAGTTTCGCCATTGATCGTTTCCGCCCGGCTGGCGCTCACGAGGATGGTCCGCTCATCAGCCGAGGCATGGATGGTGTTGATGGTCTCTGGCCCCGTAGGAGAAATCGACGACCAGGTCACACCATCGTCGGATATCGCTACTTCTCCGCGGCCCGCCTCATTGAGCGAATAGATAAAGAAATCGTCGGTTCCGGTCAGAGCCCCTTCGGGGGAGCTGAAGGGGAAATCTGCGCCGCTAAAGCCATTGCCCAACGTTCCAGTAATCACTCTCGATGACAACATAAACAGGGCCACGATCTGATCGCCGGACGCCGCCATAGCTAGCGGACGCAACTCCGCTTGAGGTGAGAACTCTTCTCGCCAGGTCACCAAGTCGGTCGACGTCATCAACACCGAGCCTCCCTCCACCTCCACCCACGCAGCGAAACCTTCTGAAGTCTCGACCAAGTCCGCTGCGAAATACGCGTCCGCTGGCCATCCCACCACCGGCTCACTCGTCCAGTCAGCCCCATTGGTTGAGCGCAACAGATGAAAGACCCGGTCTCCGGACTCGTAGCTGGGTGCGACGGCGGTGAACACACCATCAACGACCAGTATTGGATCGTCGAAATCGATTGATACGGAACGATCGTCAAGCGTTGGGTCGTGAACCAGCACAAACTCAGGCGTTGTCGTCGTCGGCGAAGTAGTCGGAGCGGCAGTGCTGGTCGGCGTTCTGATTGTGCTGGTCGAGGATTCCGCAGCCGATGGCGCAACAGTCGTCGACGCCGCCTCAGGTTGGCCAACGGCACTACTGGTTTCGTCGCCGCTACAGGCAGCCAACGTGAACACACAGAACAGCGCAACACCCGCCTTCCTCAAAGCGGGTTTACTCCTCCCCCATGCGTTCACCTGCATACGATCCCCAGTGACTTCGTGGACCCGAGAATACCGCAATCGTCACTAGCGCCGATAGCGCCGAGCTAGCCCACGGGGATCTGCTCGACAAAGGCTCCTACTGAAGTCCAGGTAGCCATTCCAGACCCGGCCTGGATATCCCAGACGTCGGCCTGGATCGACACAGAAGAATCATTGACATCGAGCAAGCTAC
>CAYTUB010000081.1:0-13107 GCA_964441145.1 uncultured Acidimicrobiales bacterium | reverse complement strand
AAGATTTGTCCCCCGTTTGATACCGCATAGGTTCCTAACGGGGGACAAATCTTGACTAGGTTCAAGCTATGGCCGTTGACGATCGCACACTCGACACGCTGACCGAGGAGAACGCCGAGCTCCTCCAGGCCATGATCCGCAACCAGTGCGTGAATGACGGCACGCCCGAGTCCGGTCACGAGACCAGAAACGCCGACCTCCTTCGCAACGAACTCGAAAACACCGGCGCGGACATCGAGATCCTCCCCGTCCTACCCGGACGAGACTCGATCGTGGCTCGCTTGCCGGGCACCGACCCCGACGCGCCGGCGTTGATGCTGATGGGCCACACGGACGTTGTGCCTGCCAATCCCGAGGGATGGAAGGTCGACCCCTTCGGCGGCGAACGCATCGGCGACGAGATCTGGGGGCGCGGCGCGGTCGACATGTTGAACGTGACCGCATCGATGGCCGTTACCTTCCGCCACATCGCAAACTCCAACACCCGCTACCCCGGCGACATCGTCTACTTCGCGGTCGCCGACGAAGAAGCCGGTGGCGTCTATGGCGCAAAGCAGCTCGTCGAAGACCGGTGGGACGCGTTGCAGTGCGACTACGTGTTGACCGAATACGGCGGATCCCCGATCGTCAACGACCAAGGGCTCACGGTATTGCTCACCACCGCGGAGAAGGGCATGGCTCCGCAGGTCATCACAGTCAGCGGGGAACCCGGCCACGGCTCGATGCCCTACGGAACGGACAACGCAATCTCCAAAGCTGCCGAGATCGTGCGCCGTATCGAGGCATATAACCCCGGCGCCCGAATCGACGAGATGTTCACCAGCCGGATCAAAGCCATGGGCCTCGATCCGGAGACCGAAACGCAACTGCTCGACCCGGGCCGGATCCGCGACGCACTCGAACAGCTCGAGCCGGGCCTGGCCCGCAATCTGCACTCGTGCTGCCACATGAGCTTTTCGCCGAACATCATTCGCGGCGGATCGAAGATCAACACGATTCCCGACAGCGTCGAGCTGCAGGTCGATATCCGAGTGCTGCCCGGCGATACCGAAGAGGACGTGCTCGCGCATCTCCATGAGGCCATCGGACCAGAACTATTGGCGTCGTGCGAGATTCGCCCATACCTCTCCCACGACGCCACTTCGACAGAATCACCGACCGACACGCCCTTGTGGGATGCCCTGGTCGACTCGATCCACATGACCTACCCCGGGGCATCGGTGCTCCCATCGATCGTCACCGGCGGAACCGACGCCCGATTCTTCCGCCACAGAGGCGTGCCGTCCTATGGCGCAGGGCTCCTCAGCTCGAACGTCACTCTCGGCGAATTTATGAACCGCTTCCACGGACACAACGAACGCATCGACATCGAGTCGCTTCGTCTCACCACCAAACTCTGGCTCGACGTCTGTGACCGGCTCTGGAAGTAGCCGCTCACAAGATGTGCGAAATGCCGAGCGACCACAACTATCTTCTAGCGTTCACAAATCTTGTGACTGCAGTCGCCCGATCTTGTTGAGGCGACCACGGGAGGCTAGAACTGGGATCTAAGACTTACCTGGAGGGGTAATTAATATGTTGTTTTCTAAGCGAGCGCTGCTTGCGCTCTTTGCTGTGCTTGCGCTCGTCGCAGCCGCTTGTGGCGGCGATGACGAGACGGCAACCGCCGCCCCGGCCGATGATGCCGACACCGAAGACTCTTCGGAGTCCTCAGGTGGCGATGCCGGCGACGTACGCGCGGCGTTCGTCATGGTTGCTCCTGTCGGCGATGCTGGCTGGAACTTCCAGCACGATGTCGGCCGCCAGGCTGCAGGCGCTGCGGCTGGCGTCGAGACCGCCTTTGTCGAGAACATCCCCGAGGGTGGACCCGAATTCGACAACGCCGTACAGAACTTCATCGACGAGGGTTACAACGTGATCTTCAGCACCTCGTTTGGCTACATGGATGCCACGGCACAGTTCGCAGAGGACAACCCCGACGTGCGCTTCGAGCACATCTCCGGCTTCCGTCAGAACGACACTAACTTCGGTAACACCTTCGGCCGCATGTACCAGCCTCGCTTCATTGCGGGCATGGCTGCTGGTGCCGAGACCGAGTCGGATCGCATCGGCTACGTCGCAGCGTTCCCAATCCCTGAGGTCATCCGCGGCATCAACGCTTTCTCGCTCGGCGTCGCCGAGACCAACCCTGATGCTGTTGTTGAAGTCATCTGGACCTCGACCTGGTTTGATCCAGGCGTCGAGGGCAACACCGCTCAGGCACTCATCGATAACGGTGCAGACGTACTCACCATGCACCAGGACTCCACCGCAACCGGTCAGGCAATCACTGACGCAGGCGGCGTGTTCATTGGTTACCACAGCGATATGAGCGAACAGGTCGGCGCCTACCTGACCGCACCTGTCTGGGACTGGAGCAGCCGCTATGAGTCCGTCATCCAGGAAGCTATCGACGGCGAGTTCGCACCTACCTCATGGTGGGGCGGCATGTCCGACGGTGTTGTCGACATCGAAGTCCCGGCAAGCTCGCCGGTCGCTGCTGAAATGCAAGAGGTCAAGGACTCGATCCTCGACGGCAGCTTCGACGTATTCGACCAGGGCGTCATTGCCGACCAAGACGGCAACGTCATCTTCGAAGATGGCGTCGTGCAAACCGAGCTTCTTAACCCGTTCGATGACACCGTTGTCGTCGGCGCCGTAGGCGACGACATCAACGATGGCATCCTGCTCAACATGAACTTCTTCGTCGAGAACGTCGAAGGTTCCGTCTCCGGCTAATCACCGTCGGTTGACTTTCTTGAGATGGGCCGCCCAACTGGGCGGCCCATCGCTGTTTTCGACACCACTGGCACCGTACTGGGCTTCGCTAGGCAACTATCCGGGCCCCAACTAGACGCCCGTCGCAGTGTCGATGAAAGTTGTGCGTTCACCATGACCAATCCATCGCCACCGCTCGCCGTCGAACTCGACGAAATTTGGAAGCGATTTCCTGGCGTCATCGCCAACGCTGGTGCAACTCTGCGCGTACAGCCAGGATCGGTGCACGCGGTTCTCGGCGAAAATGGAGCGGGCAAGACCACGCTGATGAATGTGCTCGCCGGCGTCTATCAGCCCGACGAGGGTCAGGTATTACTCGACGGCGTTTCGCATCGCTTTTCTCGGCCGGCCGATGCCATTGCAGCTGGCGTTGGCATGGTCCATCAAGAGTTCCGGCTAATACCGACGTTCACCGTCGCCGAGAACGTCATGTTGGGCTCATCACCTCGCATCGTGAACCGCTCAGCGATCGAGACCCAAGTCAGTGAACTCGCCGAACAATTCGGGCTCGCCACCGAGCCAGGTCGCGAAGTGTGGCAGCTCTCGATGGGTGAGCGTCAACGGGTGGAGATTCTCAAGGCGCTGTGGCGAGATGCCCGGGTCTTGATCCTCGACGAACCGACCGCCGTACTCACCCCGGCAGAAGCCGACGAGTTGGGACGCATCACCAAGGCCATGGCCGCCGACGGGCGTTCGATCATCTTCATCAGCCACAAACTCGACGAGGTCACCGCCTTTTGTGATGAGGCGACGGTGTTGCGCGGCGGTGAAACCGTTGCATCTTCGCTGCCGGTCGAATCCCTCACCGCTGCAGGTCTCGCCGAGTTGATGGTCGGCGAAGCGACCGCTGTCTCCCAACGCCGAACGCGGACGAGCCCAGTGTCTGACACAACTGCCCTTGCCGTCGACAATCTGCATGTCAATGACATCCATGGCCGCGCCGTGGTCGATGGCGTCAGCATCAGCGTGGCGCAGGGCGAAATCGTCGGAATAGCGGGTATCGCCGGTAACGGGCAACGCCCTCTCGCAGATGCAATCGCCGGTCTCGTTGGCACAGACGCCGGAACAGTCGAGGTAGATGGCCAAGACATCGCCGATCTCGCTCCCGCCGGCCGCAACCTAGCTGGCTTGGCCTACGTACCCGAAGATCGCATTGGAGTAGGACTCGCACCGAGGATGAACGTCGTCGAAAACGCCATGATGCGGTCCTACCGGTCACTCTCAAGCGGCCCCTTCATCGACCAAGACGCAGCCAGGGCGCACGCCGAGGAACTCGTCGAAAGCTACAACGTCAAGGTGGGGATGATGAACGCTCCGATGGCAGCCCTATCGGGCGGAAACCTTCAGCGCCTGCTCGTCGGCCGCGAACTGGCCGCGGAACCCCGCGCCCTCGTTGCAGCGCAACCCACGCGCGGTCTCGATGTACAAGGTGTCGCTGCGATTCAACAGATACTGCTCGACCAGGCCGAGGACGGCGTAGGGATATTGCTCATCAGCGAAGACCTCGAGGAGCTCTTCGCACTCAGCGACCGCCTGCTCGTGATGCACGATGGCGCCATCGTCGGCGAGTTCGACCCCGACACGGCAACACGAATCGAAGTGGGAATCGCTATGGCCGGAACGGCTCAGGAGGCCGCCTCGTAATGTTCGGTCTACGCCTCGCCCGCCGCGAAACTCGCCTTCCCGGCGGCCAAGTTCTCGCCTTCGCGATCGGCCTACTCATTGCGCTGATCCTCGGGGCGATCTTGCTCGCTGCGGCCGGACACTCCCCCATTGAGGTCTACGTCGATATGTTCGACTCCGCGCTCGGGTCGCGGCGCAGCTGGTCAGCGACCCTTACCCGTGCCGTTCCTCTCGGCCTCGCCGGTCTCGCGGTCGCTGTTGCGGGATCGATGGGCATGTGGAACATCGGGGCCGAGGGCCAGATCATCGCCGGAGCAATCGGAGGAGCATGGGTTGCTCGACTCGTCCCTGACCTTCCTGGCCCAGCGCTCATCCCTCTGATGCTGATCGGCGCGGTCATCGGCGGTGCGGTGCTCGCGTTCGGCCCAGCGGTCGCCCGGGCACAACTCGGCGTCAACGAGATCATCACCACGCTGATGTTGAACGAAGTTGCGATCCGACTCGTGCGGTTCTTGTTGAACGGACCGTGGAAGGATCCTCTCGGAAACAACTTCCCCGTCGCTCCCGAACTCCCCCCACAGTCCGCCCTGCCGACACTGTTCGAGCGAGCCAATATTGGCGTCGTCATCGCCGGTGTGGTTGTCATTGGCTTTGGCCTCTGGGCAGCAAAGAGCAAGTGGGGCTACGAGCTCAGGATCGCCGGATCGTCGGCCAACGCGGCCGAGTACGTCGGCATTTCGCTTCGCACCAAGGTCTTTACCGTGCTCCTGTTGTCGGGGTCTATCGCCGGTCTTGCCGGCGGTATCGAGCTCACCGGCAACTCGTCTCGAATCGTCGAGGGCGTCGCAAACGGGTTCGGTTTCGCCGGGATCATCGTTGCCGCGCTAGCCCTCATGCGACCCTCAGGAGTGGCAGTGGTCGCCGTAGCCTTCGGCGCCGTGCAGATCGGCGGAGAAGCGATCCAAACATCAGGGGTGCCGCCGTCGATCTCCAGCGTCATTCAAGCGTTAATCCTGTTCGGGGCGCTTACAGCTGCGGTCTTTACCCAGTACCGAATCGTTCGTAGTGCATCGAACTCGCGTCCCGTGGCTGGAGCGGCGACATGAACGAGACGACGATTATTGGTCTTTTGGTCTCGGTCATCGAGTTCGGCACGCTGCTGTATCTCGCGGCCCTTGGCGAGACCATCGCTGAACGCTCCGGCGTTTTGAACCTCGGTGTCGAAGGCATGATGGCAATGGGCGGCATGACGGCGTTCTGGGTTGGCGTAGAGACCGGAAGCCCATGGGCAGCACTCATTGTCGCAATGCTCGTCGGCGGAGCCTTCGCGATGATTCACGGGATCATCGCCGTCGTGATGGGCGCCGATCAGGTTGTCAGCGGGCTCGCTCTGACGATTCTCGGTCTCGGGTTATCCGCCTTCCTCGGTAGAGGCCTTATCGTCGAACGACCGAACGCAGCTTTCGAGCCGCTACAGCTCGGCCCGCTCAGCGACATCCCGTGGATCGGCCCAACACTGTTCTCGATGACGGCTGTGAGCTGGATTGCCATTGGGCTCGGGATCGTCACATGGTTCGTGCTCTCGCGCACCCGCGCCGGGCTCGCATTGCGAGCTGTTGGCGAGAGCGCGGCCGCCGCTGACGCTGCGGGAACGTCCGTCTTGAGAATCCGTCTCGGGGCGGTGGCGATCGGAGGCCTCCTCGCCGGAGCGTCAGGAGCCTTTCTCACGATTGTTCTCGCACCGGGATGGACCGAGGGGACGACCGCTGGCCGTGGGTGGATTGCCGTCGCACTGGTGATCTTTGGTGCGTGGAAACCTGGACGGGTCCTGTTGGGGTCACTCCTGTTTGGTGGCCTCATCGCGCTCGAACCACGACTTCAGACCTTCGGTGTGGAAATCAGCCCCATCTTGTTGAGCATGCTGCCGTTCCTCTTGACGATCGTCGTATTGATCTTGTTCTCCATTCGTTCCAGAAACCGACCCAGCCTCGCTCCAGCAGCGATCGGGCTCGCGTATCGCCGCGAGGAACGCTAAACGTCGCAGCCTCTTGCAGCGGCTGTGCAGTCTCAAGAAAATTCGACTCCATGCCGTAGCCCTGAGTGCGGGCACGCACATATCGGAGCGTCATATGACAGCACTTCTCTTTGAAGGTTCCTCACTGCTCTTGCAGGGAACTCTCTTCGACGACCACGTCGAGCAACTTGGAAAGCTCGGACACGACGAGACCCAACTCCACCGGTTCTCCTCGTCGATTCGTCAGGCCTTCGCTGCCTTTGACAACGAGGGCGCGCTGCTCGTTGTCGAAGGTGATCTCGGCGAAACCCTGTCGCAAATAGCTCGCACAGACACAATGGACCGGGTCTTGGAGCTGGCAAGGGAGACGATCCGCCGCAACGACATCGCAGAGCTGCTCGATGCCGACACCATCGCAATCTGCCTACCCGGCTCGGGCAGAATCGGGATGACCCGCGTCGCCGATGCACTCCGCCAACGAATCTGGGGAGCTTCACAATCCACGGGCATGGAGCACGCAGTTCCGACGGTCACGATCGGAGCGGTCCACACCACCGAGTCTCATCTCGTCGACATCGACGATCTACTCCTGCAGGCACGAGTCAACCTCGATGCTGCACGCGCCGCTGGCGGCAACCGGACCAACTGGACCGATTGGACTGAGGCGCCCCGCGCAACCTAGTCGACATCACCGGCCTCGCCGACCGGCAAACTATGATCGGTCCGTGCATCGACGTTACGCGCTAGCCATCGTGGCTGCCTTGGCAATACTCAGTGCGGGTTGCGCGACCTCTGCACCCGACACCACCGTTCTTGGAGCGTCGGAATCTCAAGTCGTAACTTCGCAAGTTTCCTCGGAGCGATCTACAACGACCACCCAAACACCTCGCTCGACCACGACTTCGACGACTACTTCGACCACGGCCCCCACCACGGAGGCGCCGACCGATCCTCACCGAAGCGTGATCGCCACTGCCCGCAGTTCGATAGGAGCGCTCGTCACCTACGAGGAACCGAACGGAAACCCGATAGCGCTCCCTTTCGTGGTGCCAAATCCGCATCAATTTGGCGGGCCGCTAACACTGATGGTCACCGAAGGTGACATCGGCGATGACTGGGTCAAGGTGCAGCTCCCGATCCGCCCAAATGGTCTCGAAGGCTGGATACCTACAGAGCACTATGCACTGGGCGAAACCTTCATGCGCGCCGAAGTCGACCTCGGATCAACCTCGGTGAGAGTCTTCGACGGTGAGCGGTTGGTTTTGGAAAGTCAATCAGCGATCGGCACTCCACAGACTCCGACGCCCATCGGCACCTTCTACGTCGCAGCGAAGCGTCGAAACCCGCCAGAGGAGCAGCATCTCGGCGAGTGGTCTGTAGTGCTATCGAGCTTTTCTGAAGTCCTCGAGACGTTCTCGGGTGGGCTTCCCGTGATTGCTATTCATGGCACCCACAATCCCGAAGCCGAACTCGGTGAAGAACTCACGAACGGATGTGTTCGTGTGCCCAACGACGTGATGCAGCTTCTGGCTGAGCAACTCCCGCTCGGTGCGCCGATCAGTGTGTCTTCGTAATCTGACCTTACTAATTGGGGGTTTAACTAGGGCGAACGACTCAGACTGACCTGCTATCTCGAATTTGGTCTCAATATTGACGCTGAACTGCCGAATTTGTGGTGTGCGCAATTTCCGCCAGACGGCGACCCCCAATACGGACTCGAGCACGTTCATTTCCTCGAACAGTGCCGTGACGAGTGGCTTCGCACTCACACGGTTCACGATGGCTGCGGTAATCCTCGGAACGTTGCTCATCGGTGGCTTTGAGCAGCGGCAATCATCGCTCTTCATCGTTCAAGCCGCAGTCTCACTTGTTGCGGTCGTCGCAATCGCATGGTCGCTTCGGACGGTTGTTCAACAATTGCGAAAGCGTTCGTCCGATACGTCACTCGGTTGGCCAGTCATCGCGTTGGACTCCTTTCTTGCCATCGGTGTGATGGCGGTAATCGACGTCGATACCAGCCCGCTCGCATGGGTCGCGCTCATCACCCCCGTACTCGAGACGGCAGTACTGTTCTCCATCTCCGGTTCGGCCTTCGTCTGGATGGGTCTGAGCCTCGCTTTCTTGGCCCTCCGGCTTACAACGAATGCATCTGACGATGCCACCACCGAGACACTCATCTTGTCGATTCAGCAAGTCCTCGCTGTGCTGTTCGTTTCCGGGCCAGCAGCACTCATGGTCGATTCTGCACAGGACCGGATCCATGGTCTGGCCAAGGCACGTCATAGCGCCGACCGAAACGCCAAGCGTCTACACCACATCACCGAGACAGCACGACAAATGTCGAACCACCAAGATCTCAACGATGTCCTTAGCGCTGTCTCCGAGAGTGGAGCATCGATCGGCTTCGACCAAGCCGACGTCGTGATCCGAAATTCTCAGGGAGAGCTCCTTATCCATTCGAGCAACTCGCATGGGCCAGCAGTGCGAATTCCGCCGGAGCTTCTCAACGCTGGCCTGTCGGACTCAGTCGGCTCGATCACCGACGACGACTCGGTGCACGGAGAGATGTTGAAACTCAACGGCGTCCGTTCTGGACATGCGATCGAGCTCAGCAGCTACGGCGGATCTGAACACCCCGAGGCTGTTCTCCGGGTCTGGTCGCGCAGAGACACTCCAACAGAAGAAGACTTGCAAGCCCTCGCTCTGCTCGGTGGACACGCACGCGAGGCATACCGGGCGACCCAGCGTCTTCAAGAGGCCCAATCTCACGCAGATCAATTGCTTCACGAGGTTCGCCACGATGGCTTGACCGGTCTCGCCAACCGTGCGTTCGTCCTGGAAACACTGAACGAACGAATCAAGAACCAGGAACCGATGGCTCTCCTTTTCCTCGACCTCGACGGTTTCAAGGCGGTCAACGACACGCTCGGCCACAGCGCTGGCGATGATGCTCTTGTAGCGGTCGCAGCACGCCTGCGTTCGACCGGACGAGATCACGAGCTTGCCGGACGCATGGGTGGTGATGAGTTCATCTTGTTGACTCCGTTTACCGCGTTCGACAGCTTGGAATCGCTTCGTGCCTACGGAGCCCAGATTGTGAGCGCCGTGAGCGAACCGATTGCGACCAACAACACCACAGCCCAACTCGGCGCATCCGTCGGTATTGCCGTACACGACGGCGTGCTTGGCCCCGATCAGTTCATCAGTCTGGCTGATGACGCGATGTATGAGGCCAAACGCGACGGTGGAGGAGTTCGAATGAGCCCATCTTCGGTTTCATTGTTTCAACAGCGGGCGGCTTCGTGATGAAGCGCGACATGAAGTCAGACAGTCGTAAGCGATCAGTTGTCATCTCCATAGTCGGCAGCGTCGCGCTCCTTCTGCTGGCACTCACTGTTTTCGCTGTAGCCAGCCAAGCCCGCTCGCTGTCTAATCAGGCCGAACAGGCAGTGCAGACGGTCGAGAACCTCCGAGTTGTTTCGCTGTCTCGAGTCGAGTTGTCCGTAGCCAGCCGCTTTGCTGATGCTGCACCAGAGGAAACGCTTCTGATCCAGGGAGCGATCGAGAACTCGCTAAGCGCTCTTGACGCGGTCGAGGGCGCCACGCAGGATACGGCGACGGACGAAGTTCGTGCGGCTCTCGCCGACTTCCGCGTAGCTGTCGATAACCAAGTAGCGGAGATCAACCAGCCGACACGCAACGTCGAAGCCTTGATTCAGGCCGAGATCGCGACCGGCGAGTCGTTCTCTACTCTCGGTGACGTCATGCGAGCCGAACAGCGCTCTGCCGTTGCCGACCTGGAAGCCGACAACGACCTGATGAACCTGATCGCCACAGTGGCGACTTTCACCGTGGCATTCGTCGTCCCATCAGCGGGACTGTTTGTGTTCCAGGCACTGCGATCGGCACCTCGAGAAGTCCGGACGCTCCAATTCGAATACGACCGCTTGTCCAACCGATCTGATGCAATGGCCCACGAGGTATCTCGTGAAGCAGAAGAACTTCGAGAAGCAATGCAGGTCAAAGACCCAACGCAGCTTCGTCCCCGGATCGAGCGTTCGATACGCCGCTTCGGACACATCGCCTCATTCAACGACGCACAGGTTTCGGTACGCAACGAGTACCTCTACGCCAGCGAAGTTGTCCATCAGAGCATCGAAGCCCTCGATGCCAAGTCATTGGTAGAAACCAAAACAGCAAGCCGGCTGCCGGTCGTAGCCGACCGAGCGCAGCTCGAGTCCGTTGTTGCGGAGCTACTTACTAACGCGATCAGTCACGGCGCCACACCAATTGGAGTCTCGACCGCTGACGTCGACGGAAATGTGCAGATTCGTGTCATCGATCATGGACGAGGCCTCCGCGAGGTCGAGTCTGATGCTCTAATCGAAGAGCAACATTTCGAGCTTCGTCAAAACACCCTGCGCGGGAGCTACGGGTTTGGCTTGATTGCGTCCCGACGCTCGATGGAGGCAATGGGTGGAACCCTTAGCTACGAGCAAAAGGACGGACAAACTCACCTCGTTGCCTCACTTCCTGCAGCGCAGGCCGATTCAGGATCGGAACGTGGACAACAAGGCGAGAAGGAACTTCCGTTCGCAGCCTGAACGGGTCACTGACGTTTCCCGTTTCACATGTTGCTGACGAGTACTTCTTAGACGCTCGCGACTGGCTTCTCCCAGGCGTTGGCGGCAAACGCATCATCCTTGGGGGTCTGAGCCAGATGATTCGTGAAGTTTGAGATTGTCTTCTGAGCAATGCCGACGAGCACCTCAAGTGCGTGCTGGTTTGTATACCCCGCAGCGAGGAACGCATCCACGTCGGCCGCATCGGCGTTTCCGCCATTTTGAACGAGGGCTCGAGTGAAGTTCGCGAGAGCGTTGAGCTTCGGGTCGGCAATCGGGGAGCCGGAGCGTAGGGACTCAACAACATCTCCGGGTACGCCAGTCATCTGCGAGATGGTGGAGTGCGCAGCCATGCAGTAGGTGCAGTCGTTGATAAAGCTCGTGGTCATGGTGATGACCTGCTGCTCGGTACCGTCGAAGGAGGTCTCACCGAAGAGGCCGGCAACGGTCGTATAGGTCTTCAGTGCCGTAGGGCTCTCGGCAAGGACTGCCAAGAGGTTCGGGGTGAAGCCATACTTTCCGGCAGCGCCTTCAAGGATCGCCTTCGACCCTTCGGGTGCGCTTTCGACGGTGTGAACAGTGAACTCTGCCATGGGCAATCTCGTTTCGTTTGGGCGATGTGAACCATTTAGTTCAAGCACGAAGCAAACTTCGCGGAGGTCGATATCTATTCCCTCGTCCAGGAGAATTCTCGCTGTCGACAACCAACGAAATTTCGTGGGCTATCTTTCGGACATGACGATCACGATGTACGGAGCGGATTGGTGCGGCGATTGCCTTCGGGCGAAGGGGTACTTCACAGATAACGGAGTTCCCTTCGACTACATCAACCTCGAGGAGATCCCGGATGCGGCCGACATCGTGCTCGAGCGCAACAACGGGCTGAAGCGAATACCGGTGATTATTTTCCCCGACGACACCCACCTCACCGAACCCTCCAACGAAGCCCTCGCCGCAAAGCTCGCTGAGCTGTCCCCGGACGAGCAATGTGCCGTGCACTCGGTAGAAGAATTCGAGCTGGTGGAAAATACCGAAGCGGGTCAATTCGAACTTCGCCGCGGTGGAGAAGTCGTGAGCCTCGCAAGCTTTTCCGAACGCGGCGACACGGTCGTGATCCCACACGTAGGCACCGAACCAGCACAGCGTGGTCAGGGTTACGCCACGAAGCTGATGGAGGGGGTCGTAATTCGCCTTCGCGAAACTGGCCGCAAGATCATGCCCCTGTGCCCTTTCGCTGCAGCACACATGCGCGACAACCCCCAAGACGCCGACATCCTCGCCTAACCCAAAGATCTGTCCCCCGTTTGATACCTATGTGGCTCCCGAGAGCCATGAAGCAGTCTTCAGGTACTTCTTCACTTAGGCAGTGATCAGCTCAAGCTGAAAACCTAGACTGTAGGTAACGGTCGAAAGGAGACCTCAGGCATGGCGCAATTCGCCCCAGGAATTCTCGGAGTAGCTTTTCTGGCCTTTTGGGTATGGGCACTTCTCGATGTCGCGTTGACCGACAAGTCGGCCTTTCGGCGCATGAATAAGCCGTTCTGGTTCTTGACCGTCGCACTGGCGGCCTCAATTGGAGCCGTTGCGTGGCTGCTATTTGGTCGTCCAAAGAACGCTGGCTTCGCGCCAGGCGCCAAGCTCAACCGGCCGAACTTTCTCCACCGACCGCCGGGCCCCCTCGGCCCCGAGGACGATGCCGGTTGGGCCGCGTCGACAGCCCCTAGCTTGCCGACAGACCAACTCCTGGTCGAGGCCGAACCCGATTTCTCGACATGGGAAGCCGAGTTCGAGCAAGACGACGAGACCTAAATCCAAGATCTGTCCCCCGTTTGATACCTATACGGTCACTTTTGGGGGACAAATCTTTTGCAGAAGGCGGTGATTTCGTTGATGACCTCGTCGCGGTTGGTTTCGTTTACTAGCTCGTGGCGAGCGCCTTCGTAGACGCGGATGGTCTTGTCGGTGCTCGGCATGGTTTCGACGGCGGCCAGCGACGTTCGGTAGTCGACGTAGGGGTCGTCGTCGCCGTGG